>WTIQ01000083.1 GCA_011525185.1 Paracoccaceae bacterium
GGTCACAAGCGCATCTGCTTCGCCTGCGTCATTTATAACCTGTCAGGCACAGTCATAGTAAACCAATCCAATCTCTGTTGGGCTGACCCGCCGTGTTGTTCTATTTAAGAGACGCGCCCCAAGACGCGCTTCAAGATTAGATACATGTTTGGAAATTGCCGATTTTGAAAGACCTAACTTTTTAGCCGCATCCGTAAACCCGCCTTGGTCCACAACGGTTGCGAAAGCCTCCTTCTCTGATAAACGATCCATAGATTTAACCCTTTATTGTTGAGGGTAAGATCGCTTTTGATTCTGGCAGAACTAGGGCACGAGAGGGACACTGGCGTGGTTATTTCGTGAATTGTCGCTAAAATTTATCATAATGACAGACCCAAACGCACACCTTGGTCGATTGCACGCTTTGCATCTAACTCAGCCGCAACATCCGCACCACCAATAATATGAACAGTTTTGCCTGCTTCGAGCAGTTTGTTCGCCAGTTGACGCTCCGATTCTTGTCCCGAACAGAGAATTATGTCATCCGCGGCAATAAGAGTTGGGTTTTCACGTGTTTCACCAAAGGAAATTTCCAATCCTTCATCAGTAATGCGCTCGTAATTCACACCGCCAATCATATTCACATTCTTTTTGTTCAAAGCCGCCCGATGTATCCAGCCCGTTGTTTTGCCAAGCCGTTTCCCGTGCTTTTCTTTTTTACGCTGCAAAAGCGTCACGTTGCGTACAGGCGCCGCGTCTTCTCCACCAGCGACCGCTAGTCCCCCTCTGGCCTCTGCAGGATCAGCCACGCCCCATTCTTTCAGCCATTGAGGGAGGTTGGTACTTGGGCTGTCTTCCTGTTCAGTGACCAAAAATTCAGAGACGTCAAACCCAATGCCGCCAGCTCCAATCACAGCGACGCGCTCTCCGACACGCCTATTGCCACTAAGAATATCAATATAGCTGTGCACGTTTGAATTATTTTGTCCTTCAATTTTAGGATCACGAGGCACAACACCTGTGGCAACGATGACGTCATCAAAAGAATCCAAATCACCCGCTGTCACGCGCGTTCCTAAGACTGTTTTAATAGGAAGCGCGTCGATGCGTGCCTGAAACCAATCGACAAGACCATGAAACTCTTCCTTACCTGGAACCTGTTTTGCAAGGTTAAGCTGACCCCCAATCTGGTCCGATTGATCAAACAGGGTCACGCTATGCCCGCATTCCGCTGCCGTCATCGCAGCAGATAGTCCAGCAGGTCCAGCGCCCACGACTGCAATCGCTTTTGGCTCTTTTGCTGGTCTAAACTTTAGCTCTGTCTCGTAACATGCTCTTGGATTTACGAGACAAGAGCTAATCTTTCCACTGAACGTGTGATCAAGGCAAGCTTGGTTGCAGGCAATGCAGGGCGCAATTTGCTCGGCCTGCCCTTTTGCTGCTTTTGCAACAAAGTCAGCATCAGCAAGAAAGGGCCGCGCCATGCTTACCATGTCGGCGCATCCTGTCGCTAGAACATCTTCTGCGACCTCTGGCGTGTTGATCCGATTGGATGTGATCAAGGGTATCGAGACTTGACCCATAAGTTTTTTTGTGACCCAAGCAAACGCGGCGCGCGGCACCGAGGTTGCAATCGTCGGTATGCGTGCCTCATGCCATCCAATGCCAGTATTGATCAACGTCGCACCAGCACGTTCAATCGCCCTAGCCAAAACCACGACTTCTTCATGTGTCGAGCCATTTGGAATAAGATCAATCATGGACAAACGATAGATTATAATGAAATCCTCGCCTACCGCCTGCCGTGCGCGCTTCACCACTTCGACAGGGAACCGCATTCTGTTTTCATAAGATCCCCCCCATTCGTCCGTGCGGTGGTTTGTATGTGTCACCAAGAACTGGTTGAGCAAATATCCCTCTGATCCCATGATCTCGACACCATCGTACCCTGCCTCCCTGGCGCGTGCGGCCGTTTCAGCAATGTCTTGGATCTGTTTTTCTACCCCGGCCGCATCTAGTTCTGCTGGAACAAAGGGAGAAATTGGGGACTTTATCGGGGAGGGCGCAACGCATTGAGGGCTATAGGCATATCGACCCGCATGAAGAATTTGCATCGCAATTTTGCCATCCGCCTCATGCACTCGTTTAGTGATGGCAGAATGGTTCTTGACATCTCCTTGATCATATAACCCTGCCGCTTGCGCAAAAACGCCGCCCTCTTGGTTTGGCGCAATACCCCCAGTGACCATCAAAGAAACGCCACCCCTTGCGCGTTCGGCATAAAACTCTGCAACACGATCCCAGTTTTTGGTCTCTTCAAGATTGGTATGCATCGATCCCATCATCACTCTATTTTTAAGAGTGGTGAACCCCAGGTCCAATGGCTTAAACATATGTGGGTAGCGAGAGCTCATAATAACCTCCTAAACGGCATGCCCGCATACATGTACACTTGGATAAATTGACTTCCAGCTAAACGCTGCGTCAACGCAAAAGACTAACTGCCGCTTGCATGGCGTCTGAATGCCTTTTTCAAAAGATCGAGCTCTTCTCTTAGAATTTGCAATTCGGCGACAATTTCATGATCTAATATATTGCCAGCAACGACGTGGATTTTTGCAAGAATATCATCATTTTCGGATGAACAAACAACAAGAGAATTTGAACCGTTCCCAACAGCCGTACTTGGAATGGGAACCTTCAATTCTAACCTTTCTGAAGCAACGTCATAAGACGGCGACAAATGAGAAATCTCTTCTCCCCGCAATAGCAATCGGAATTCAGGCATTGTTTCCACGTGTTCATCTAAGCCCTCGACTTGTCCAGTCCAAATGCCGCCTCGAAATTCAATTTCCGTCAAAGAAAGTGTCATAAAAAAGCCTTCAAAATTCCGCTCTTGGGCGTCTATGGAAAGAAATATCACTTATTTTGATCTGATTCATCGCAGGCTCCGAAAAAATCAAATCAAGCCACACCTGTCCTATGCGCTTTTGATTTAAACGTAAGTAGCCTAAATCAAATTCGATCATTGCCATGTTGTCATCAATAAAGAGAGGGCGCACGATATGTTCGACGTTAGGTCCATGTCTTACATTTAAGCGACCAAAAATCTCCAGCGGCTTCTCTGACTGTATGCGCGTTTCCATCAAAACGATATGCCGCGTCGACATGTTCGCAATCGCATCATCTGGAAAGTCGATCGCAACCGAGAAAAACGTTCCCTCAAAATTATAGATATCCATGACAAAACCAAATGGCGCAAGATCATCACGGCGCGTATTGCGCACCTGACGCATTGAAATTTCTTGCAACTCACAATCGTGAAAAATGGATACTTCTTGTCCCAGCTTTAATCCAGACTTTACCCCTACACGGCCTTTTTTTCCAATAGGACCGCACCACAATTCTGGTCGCCATGACCAAACAGTATCCGCAGATGTATTAAAAAGTCTCGTAACTATCCGTGGTCTGCGGATTTTGTACTCGGCAGAGTAAATCACCTTATCAAGGCAATTTCGCAGCTCTTTTGCAGATGTGACGACATCTCCGAGATCATTCAGTGCAAAGCCACTCAAGTTCTGATTTATTTTGGACCAATTTGCATCGCTGAAGTTCAGCGCCCACTGCGATAAACGACCTAACTTTGCCATCAGGCATTTCCCTAATATTTCTTGATCCAATAGTAGAATACAGTGAACCAAAATTTAAAGTAACACAAGATTAGCTTGGATTTAGGTGAACCCTAATACAAATCAATTCCATCTTTGCAACTTCTAACATGATTAGATTGGAATCATTCGCGCCAGACCTCCTTCAAAACTTCATTGAGTTTTGCCTTTGCCTTAACTCCGGCTAAAGCGCTTTTGTGCTCAGAATAGAGCGACACGATGGTAACCCCGTCTTGTCGCACTCTTACCGCTTGCCAGACCGTATCACCCATTTTGTCCAACCTCGCAGATTGATCGACAACGCGCGAGTAGAATTTTATATTTTCTCCAATTTCATCGGACATGTCTTCGACAGTTTTAGATGGAGTTGCAAAGAATGAAACAGTCACCACATCACGTCTTTGAGGCAGTATGGATTTTCTGCATGGGACAATCACAACAAAGAAAGCATCTCTTTTCTGCTTAATCTGCTCATTATCAATGCAGCTCCCACGTGGCGCATCGATCGCTAAACCATTAGAAAACCGCGCGGAGGACGTAAGTTGTGGGTCGAGTTTTGTCGACTCTGGCCCACATCCGACGAGCATGGAAACCGCCAAAAGACTTGTGAAAAAGCATGAGCGCATAGCGTCTTTAGAGATCCATATATTGGTGCTTTTCCGCTTTACCACCAGGGTGCGTGACCGCTCCCTTGTAGGTTTCGCCAACTTGTTGTGCATATTTCCATAAAGCACCTGAAGCATAGATCGTCTCGCGCGGACCTGCCCAGGCCTTTTTGCGCTCCGCCAGTTCTTCGTCACTTAGGTCTACGGAAATTCGCCCTTCAATGGCATCAAGAGTGATTATATCTCCATCTTTGAGTAAGGCTATCGGACCGCCATGTGCCGCTTCTGGCCCCACGTGCCCAACACAAAAGCCACGTGTCGCCCCTGAAAAACGGCCGTCCGTGATCAAAGCAACCTTTTTGCCCATGCCCTGCCCCGACAGCGCTGCGGTGGTTGCGAGCATCTCACGCATGCCTGGCCCGCCTGAGGGTCCTTCGTTGCGAATGACAAAGACATCACCCTCTTTATAAGAGCGCGTTTGTACCGCCTCAAAAGCATCCTGTTCACATTCAAATACGCGCGCAGGGCCAGTGAACACTTGGTACTGCGTGGGCATGCCCGCCACTTTCACAATCGCTCCTTCGGGGGCGAGATTGCCTTTCAAGCCGACAACGCCACCTGTTTTTGTGATGGGAGCTGAAACGGGGTGAATCACTCGTCCATCGGCCTCACGTGTAATGAGATCAAGCTCTTCACCCATGCTTAGACCAGAGGCCGTGATGCAATCCTCATGCAAAAGGCCAGCTTTGCGTAGCTCTTTCATGACCACGGGCACGCCGCCGACCTCATAAAGATCCTTCGCCACATATTGCCCTCCTGGTTTGAGATCGACAAAATAGGGCGTATCGCGGAAGATTTCGCAAACGTCATCAAGATAAAAATCAAGTCCCGCCTCATGCGCTATGGCTGGCAAATGAAGACCTGCATTAGTCGATCCCCCCGTACAGGCCACAACACGCGCTGCATTTTCCAAAGATTTAAGCGTCACAATATCGCGTGCTTTGATGTTTTTTTCCAAAAGCGTCATAACCGCCCGTCCAGAGGCCTCCGCGTATTGGTCGCGGCTTTCATAGGGTGCAGGCGCTCCGGCCGAATTCATCAGCGCCAAACCAATAGCCTCTGAGACACAGGCCATCGTATTTGCTGTAAACTGCCCTCCGCAAGCTCCCGCAGAGGGGCAAGCAACCGCTTCTAGCTTTTCAAGCTCACAGGTGCTGAGATTTCCAGCCTGATGTTGCCCTACGGCTTCAAAAACATCCTAAACCGTCACATCTTTTCCATCCAAACGTCCAGGCAAAATCGAACCACCGTACAAAAAGACAGAAGGCACGTTTAAACGTACC
>WTIQ01000046.1:0-6392 GCA_011525185.1 Paracoccaceae bacterium
GTGAAGGGGTTTTTAGGTCTTCCACGACCGCGCTTTTCGGACAAATCTCATCTCCTGTCTTTAAAGGGCTTACTATATTAATGAAAAATTATTTCAATAAAATAATTATAATGGAAAATGGAAAATAAAAATCAAATAAAATTAGGTATTTAGATAATATATTAAAATAATGAAAAATATTTTCAAATAAATTGATTAAACTATAATTTATTCTATCTTGTTGCGAGATTCGTAAGGAGCACTTTTGCGATGATCGATCAAAACCCCGTTTTTATCCCAGGACCTACCAATATTCCTCAGCGATTATTGAGCGCTATGCAAGTACAGACCAAAGATCACCGCTCCCCTGATTTTGTAAATGTTTTTGGACCTGTTCTGGATCGCACAAAGCGTGTTTTTGGGTCTCAACATGGGACGGTTGTGACTTTTCCTGCGAGTGGAACTGGCGGATGGGAGGCCGCAATTACCAATACGCTCAGCGCTGGGGACAAGGTTCTTATTGCGCGCTATGGGATGTTTAGCCACAGGTGGGTTGATATGTGTGAGCGTCATGGTCTTGATGTGCACATTGTAGACTGCCCTTGGGGGACTGGGGCGCCATCGGAGCAGTTTGAAAGCATTCTTTCCGCCGATAAAGAGCACGCGATCAAAGCGGTGCTTGTAACCCATAATGAAACGGCAACAGGAGTTGTCTCGGATATTGCTAAGGTCAGGGCAGCCATGGATAACTCGGCTCATCCTGCTTTGTTGCTTGTCGATTGTGTCAGTTCGCTTGCGTCAATGCCCTTTGAATTTGATGCATGGGGCGTAGATGTTGCGGTCTCGGGGTCCCAAAAGGGGTTTATGCTGGCAACTGGCATGGCCATTGTCTGCGCCAGTCCCAAAGCGTTGGCTGCAATGCAATCGACAACGTTGCCACGCACATTTTTTGATTTTCGTGATATGATCGAAGCGAATGGATCAGGTGGATTTCCTTACACGCCCCCTCTTCCTTTGATTTATGGCCTATCTGCCTCTCTTGATATGCTCTTTGAGGAAGGTTTGAGCAATGTCTATGCCCGACACACGCGCCTGGCCGAAGGGGTGCGCCGCGCTGCTGGGGCCTGGGGGTTGCCCTTGGTTGCCCAAAGTTCTGATCTTTATTCCGATGCGGTCAGTGCGATTTACGTGCCCGCAGGCTTTGATAGCAATGCGCTAACCAATCACGCTTTTGAGGCTTATGGCGTGTCCTTTGGCATTGGGCTTGGCGAGATGAATGGCAAAGCCTTTCGCATTGGTCACCTTGGCAGCCTCACCGATGTTATGGTCCTCTCAGGATTAGCGACGATTGAGATGGCCATGGCTGATCTTGGCTATCCGATAGAGCTTGGGGCTGGGGTCCGCGCCGCTCAGGACTATTATCGTGTGGCCAGCACCTTAGAGAAAAAATAGCTGCATAAGGGGGAGAGATGCTCGATCAACAATCCGCTTTAGACCTTACAATTGATGATATGCGTCGTGCGCATGAACGCATCAAACCACACATCAACCGCACCCCTGTTTTGCAATCTCGCTATTTGAACGAGCTTACAGGTGCTGAGCTCTTTTTCAAATGCGAGAACTTTCAAGAGGCAGGGGCTTTCAAAGTGCGCGGGGCTTGTAATGCGGTGTTCGGCCTCAGCGATGATATGGCAGAGAGAGGCGTTTGCACGCATTCTTCGGGCAATCATGCTTTGTCTTTGTCCTATGCAGCGGGGCGTCGTGGTATTCCATGCCATGTTGTAATGCCGCGCACAGCCCCTCAGGCGAAAAAAGAGGCGGTGAGACGCTATGGCGGTCTCATCACTGAATGCGAACCATCGACCACATCGCGCGAAGCTGTCTTTGCCGAAGTTCAGGCAAAAACTGGGGGCGAGTTTGTGCACCCGTACAACGATCCACGCGTGATTGCGGGGCAAGCGACCTGTTCGGCAGAGCTTATTGAGCAGGTTGATGGGCTGGAGGCTGTCGTTGCGCCAATCGGAGGTGGAGGCATGATTTCAGGAACATGTTTAACGCTTTCCCATTTATTGCCGCAGTCCAAGATTTTTGCTGCAGAGCCCGAGCAGGCCGATGATGCCTATCGCTCATTCAAATCGGGACAGATTATCGCTGATGATGCGCCCAATACCATTGCAGACGGGCTCAAAGTGCCGCTCAAAGAAAACACATGGCACTTTGTCTCACAGTTTGTGAGTGATATTCACACTGCCTCAGAGCAAGAGATTATTGACGCGATGAAGCTCACATGGACATATTTGCGCATCGTTATGGAGCCAAGTTGTGCTGTGCCGCTTGCAACTATTTTAAAGAACAAAGATGTATTTGCAGGCCAAAGGGTCGGCGTGATTGTGACAGGTGGCAATGTTGATTTGGACCGTTTGCCATGGATCACGGGCTAAGGAGGAAAGACAATGAATAAAGCTGTCGAATTTGACCAATATGAAGTGGGGTACGATATTCCAGCCTCGGTTGGTATGGATCAAAAAGATATTCAAACACCATGTCTTGTGCTCGATTTGGACGCGCTTGAGCGGAATATCAAAAAAATGGGTGACTGGGCCAAAGCGCATAATATGCGCCATCGCGTTCACGGTAAAATGCATAAATCGGTCGATGTCGCGCTGTTGCAAGAGAAATTGGGCGGTGCCTGCGGGGTCTGTTGTCAAAAGGTCTCTGAAGCAGAGGTTTTTGCCCGCGGCGGGATCAAAGACGTCTTGGTCTCTAACCAAGTGCGTCAACCAGAAAAAATTGATCGCTTGGCCCGTATTCCAAAGCTGGGTGCACGTGCCATTTGTTGTGTGGATGATGTCACGAATGTGGCGGACCTCTCGCAAGCGGCCGAGCGACACGGGACCGAGATTGAATGCCTCGTTGAGATCGATTGCGGTGCCGGGCGTTGCGGGGTCACCACCACGTCAGCGGTTGTTGAGATTGCAAAAGCGATTGATGCAGCCAAAGGACTTAAATTTGCAGGTCTTCAGGCCTATCAAGGGGCGATGCAACACCTTGATGATTATGAGGAGCGTCGCGCCAAAATCGATATCGCCGTAGCGATGGTAAAGGATGCTGTTGATACACTCAAAACAGAAGGTCTTGACTGTGACATCGTTGGTGGCGGAGGCACTGGCTCCTACTACTTTGAAGGCACATCTGGCGTTTATAACGAATTACAATGCGGCTCATACGCCTTTATGGACGCGGATTATGGGCGTATCCTCGACAAAGAGGGCAAGCGGATCGACCAAGGGGAATGGGAAAATGCGCTGTTTCTTCTTACCTCGGTTATGAGCCATGCAAAGGCGGAGAAAGCCATCGTTGATGCAGGTCTTAAGGCACAGTCAGTGGATAGCGGCCTGCCCAAGATCTATGGTCGTGATGATGTGGAGTATGTGAAATGCTCTGATGAACATGGTGTGGTCGCAGACCCCGATCAGGTCTTGAGCATCAATGAAAAGCTTTGGCTTGTCCCCGGTCACTGTGACCCAACCTGCAATGTGCATGATTGGTATGTAGGCGTTCGGGCAGGTAAGGTTGAAACCCTTTGGCCCGTCTCTGCGCGGGGTAAAGCCTATTGAGTGGCCAAGATTTCTTCGCCGATTATGCCCTAAACGATACCCCTTCGGCTGAACTTGCCTCATAAAAGAAAGAATAATCCATGTCAGATCTCGTCATTGTAAACGAAGCGCAATGCCAAAACCTCGTCACACGTGCAGATGCCTTCAAAGCCGTCGAAGACGTATTTTGCGCGATGTCCAAAGGGGAGGCCTATAACTTTCCCGTTGTCCGCGAGGCTATTGGCTATGCCGATGCGCTCTATGGGTTTAAATCTGGTTTTGACAAAACAGGCAAAGTGCTGGGCGTCAAAGCGGGGGGGTATTGGCCTGGCAATGTGGAAAAGGGATTGACCAACCACCAATCTAGCGTGTGCCTCTTTGATCCTGATACAGGGGAGCTCTCTGCAATTGTGGCGGGCAATTATCTCACAGCAGTGCGCACTGCGGCCTCCTCTGCGGTTTCTATTGCCCATTTAGCGCGCAAAGACAGTAAGGTTTTGGGTATGGTTGGGGCAGGTCATCAATCTACCTTTCAGGTGAGGGCTGCTGTCGAGCAACGCGATTTTGAAAAAATTGTCGCTTGGAACCCGCATCCCGAAATGCTCCCTCGGCTTGCAGAGCTCGCGCGTGAGCTGAAAGTGGATTTTGAAGCGGTAGATCAACAGAGGCTCGGACGAGAAGCCGATGTCATCATCACCATCACATCCGCATTCGAACCGCTCTTGATGCGTGATTGGATAAAGCCAGGCACGCATTTGGCCTGTATGGGGACGGATACCAAGGGCAAAATGGAGGTGGATGCAGAACTACTGGCGCGGGCAACGGTGTTTACAGATGAAATCGCGCAATCGATTTCCATTGGTGAGAGCCAGCATGCGATCCAAAAGGGGCTTATAACAGAAGACCAAATCACTCCCATTGGCGATGTTATCAAGGGAGACCATCTTGGGCGCAGTTCAGAGGACGAAGTGACACTGTTTGATGGAACGGGGGTGGGCTTGCAAGATCTGGCTGTCGCCTCGGTTGCCGCACGCCTTGCATTGCAGGCAGAGGATGCATTAAAAATTACTCTGTAAAACCGATATAATCTCGATTTACCTGTGCGCTGGATGAAATGGCAACGCATTTTGAGCGTGCCATTTACGCCAAACGCTGTTAGCCAAAGTTTGGTATGAACATCGAAGGTGCATCATGAAACGCTCAAGGATAAATACGATCATGGCAGAAGCGGATGAGATGATCCGTGAGCATGGCTTTAATTTGCCCCCTTTTGCCTATTGGACAGTGGATGAGTTTCGTGCGCGTGCCCCGCAGGCTCAGGCTGTTATTGAGGGCCGATTTGGATGGGACATTACCGATTATGGCAAAGGCGATTTTGACAGTATGGGGCTCTTTCTCTTTACTCTTCGCAACGGGCGTCTGGCTGATCTGAGGCGTGGTGGAGGGATGTGTTATGCAGAAAAGCTGTTGATTTCCCGTCAAGATCAGCTCTCTCCTATGCACACGCATGTCATAAAAGCAGAAGATATAATTAACCGTGGCGGTGCCCGTCTGATTATTGAGTTATTTGGCTCAGACGATCAGGGTCATTTTGCCCAAGATCGCGGCGGGGTGGTGTGGTGCGACGGGATCAAACGGAAATACGCACCTGGTGAAAAGCTTGTCCTCATGCCAGGCGAGAGCGTGACGCTGATGCCAGGGGATTGGCATGCCTTTTGGGGCGAGGGTGGAGACGTGCTCATCGGGGAAGTTTCCACGGTAAATGACGATGAAACCGATAATATATTTCGCGAACCAATTGGCAGATTTGCAGAAGTGGAGGAAGACGTGGAGCCAACGCATTTGTTAGTCAGCGATTATGTGACTTGGTTAAGTTAGTTCATCTCGGCCAGGATCCGACGCAATGCGTTAGTTGCGGGTTCTTTTTGACCTTATCAGATATGGTTGTAACTTATCCTATTGGCTAGGATTTCGTTTTCTAGCGATGCATCCGCAAACGAGTAGGGTAAAAAAATGAGCAAAGAGAGGTACTTACTGTGCATCAACCTAAACTACTCTGATTAGTCATTTTGTAAATTCTGCTTTTCAAAATTCCCAAAATGGGTAATAACTTGGTTGTGAAAACTTAGGAGTTCCCAAAATGAAAAAATTATTGATCGCTTTTGGCTTTATGGCTGCTCTCACCGCTTGCTCACAAGCACCAGACATGTCTGACGTAGCAACAACTGTAGTACCAGAGGCGGCGTCTTCAGGTAAATTATGATCTGAGCATAAGCTGGACAAAAAAAGGCGGCAGCGGTGTCGCCTTTTTTTATTTAACAGAGTTATTTTGCATCCCATGCGACATCGTGTATTTCATCGAGCACGGTATAAACGTATTCAGTTTAGGGTGACATATTGTGATTTTGCAAGAAAAAGGAGCATAATGTGATTGCTGTGGGCGGTGAAAATTTGATTGATCTCATCCAAATTGGTGAAGCTGGAGGTATTCCACAATTCCAAGCATTGCCAGGTGGATCATGCTACAATTGTGCACTGGCTGCCGCGCGTCAAAATCAACGAGTTACCTATTTAACACCTATTTCGAAGGATAATCTCGGGGTCCGTCTTGCCGACAGGCTTTTGGCTGATCAAATTTCTCTTGCGGCACGCAGTGAGGCGCCAAGTTCCTTGGCGGTGGTGACTCTCAAAAATTCGATCCCCTCTTATGAATTTTATCGCGAGGCGACGGCAGAGCGTGAGATTTCTTTCGATGGTCTTGTGAAGATCTTACCCCCGGACACATCTCTGTTTCATATTGGCTCACTTGCCTTGTCC
>WTIQ01000046.1:6402-15285 GCA_011525185.1 Paracoccaceae bacterium
GATTTCTTTGAACATTGTGTCGCCTCTGGTGTATTGACATCTTATGATCCGAATGTGCGGGCTGCGTTGGTAAAGGATCGGTCAGGTTATCTAGAGCGGGTGTTTCGGCTTATGCGGACCTGCTCGATTTTGAAACTCAGCGATGAAGACTTAGCCTATATTTTTCCCAACGATGAGATTGACACTGCATTTCAGAACATTCTTGACCAGACATCAGCGGCTTTGGTTGTTTTGACCCTAGGCCATAAGGGGTGCAAGGTTGTGGGCAAGGGCTTTGAGTTTTCTGTGGAGGCAGACAAAGCCACTCCATTGATAGATACCGTGGGGGCTGGAGATACATTTATGGGCGCCCTTCTTGGAGAGGTAATCTCCCGTGGTTTTACAACATGGGAAAAACTCGAAGGTATAAATGAGGAAACCGCGCGCGCTATGGCATCGCACGCATCTTTTTGTGCTGCCCGCAATTGTGAAAGCTCTGGCTGTAATCCCCCCTATAAATCATAATAAACTCTTGCAGAAAGAATTAAGAAAAATTTTAGCTTAATCCGCCTATTTTTGCAAAATGACTGCTGCAAAGAGGTGGCTCCTTGACCGACCTGGAACAATTATTTCAAGAGCGTCGCGCGCGTCTGACAGCTGAAAGAATGCTCGCGATGCGCGATGCAGAGCTTTCTTCGGCGACGCAAAACTTTAGCTCACGGGCTCAAAAACTCTGTGAGGAGGTGGATGAAACACGTGCTGAAATTTCAAGTGTGATCCATGAAAACAAGAAAGTGCGCTCAGATCTCGATGATGCAACAGCAAAAATCAAGGTTTTTGAGCGGCGATTATGGCACAGTATTGATACGATACGTGATGGTTTTGCTGTTTTTGATGCTGATAGCCGAATGGTTTTTGCCAACAAGGCCTATCTCTCAATTTTTGATGGATTAGAGGAAATAAAACCTGGCGTAAGCTATGAGCGTCTTGCTCAGCTTCTCTTAGAAGAAGGGATCGTCAATATTGAGGATCTTACTCCCAAAAATTGGTATCATACATTTTTGGAACGTTGGAATTCGGAAAACCCCGAGCCCAAAATCATTCGTCTTTGGAATGACCAGTATGTAAAGCTTATCGATCGAAAAAGCGATGGGGGCGATGTCGTATCTTTGGGGCTAAATATTACAAGTACGATACAGGATCAGCTCGAATTAAAAAGAGCCCTAGAGACAGCAGAGGCGGCAAATCGGGCGAAATCTGTCTTTTTAGCAAATATGAGCCATGAAATTCGAACGCCTTTGAACGGTGTTATTGGCATGGCTGATATTTTGTTAGAGTCAAAATTAGACAGCGACCAACATCTTTATACAAAGACGATCAAAAGTTCTGGTGAAACGCTGCTTTATTTTATGAACGATCTGCTTGAGTTTGCAAAAATCGAGGTGGGTCAAATCCAAATCATTCCAAGACCGTTCAATCTAAAGGCAGAGATTGAAGACGTTTTGCTCATGCTTAAGGCCAAAGGGTATGACGAAATAATTTCGTTGAGCTTCATTATCCTCAGGACCTACCAGAGCATTTCGAAGGTGATAAATTTCGAATTAAACAGATATTCACCAATATAGTCGGTAACGCGCTCAAGTTTACCAAGCAGGGGTCCGTCGTCATTGACATAAAAGGAAAGGTCACATCGGATAACCGCAGATGTCTGATATGCTCGGTGAATGATACCAGAATAGGTATTCCCTCCCAAAAGCTAAATGATATTTTCAAAGAATTTGTGCGTGTTGATCAAGATAATGCGCATAATGTTGAGGGAACTGGCTTGGGGCTGGCCATCGCTAAAAAGCTCATCTCTCGGATGGGAGGCGATTTAGAGGTGGTATCTGAAGAAAATGTAGGATCAACGTTTAAATTTAACCTGCTCCTAGAGAATTCTAAAGTCCTAGAGCTGCCTGAAAACAAAACGAATACACCTTTGTTAGATGCCTCACGTACAGTCAATAACAATAAGAGATACAAAGTGCTTCTCGCAGAAGACAATAAAACAAATCAGTTGGTCTTTACGAGCACTCTAAAAAAGTACCCGTTTGATATCTCTGTCGTTGGAGATGGTGTTGAAGCGCTCGCATTGTATGAAAAGAGCGGCGCCGACATCATTTTCACCGACATTTCCATGCCTCATATGGATGGATTGGAATTGGTAAAGGAAATTCGCGCGCTCGAGCAAGACAAAGCTGTCTCTGTTCCCATTGTAGTACTCAGCGCCGTGAACGATCCAAAATTATTTGAAGATGCAAAACCACTAAACATAGACCACTATATGACAAAACCCCTGCAAAAAGCGGAGCTGCTTTCAGTGATTGACAAGCTCTTGAGTGCGACTGACAGTCGTGCGTCTTGATCACTAAATTTTCGCAGCATGAGAGTAAAATCGATAGTTTAACGGGTGCCCGAACCCTTCGTTTTGCCCTGTAACGGTCTCTGAAATTCTTGATATATTGAAACTGCTGTCAACACGTGTCTATTGATGTGTTTCTAAAAACTGGCCTATCGCGTTAATTATGCATTGTCTCATTCAGTTTAGCCGAGCTGCTCCCGTAAGATTGACCCTGTAATGGCAATCATAAGGTAAATACCGCTCATAATCAAAAATACGATAAGTGTGTCTTCAAAAACCCAAGGATAACTTGCGTCTTGGGCGACAACGGGCACGACTGATAGTTCGAGGAACAAAGAATGAGCGGAGGCCTCCGCGCGTTTTGCGCGTACTTCCTCAAGAGAGGTTTGAAACATGGCATCGCGCGCTGCGAGATCTTGCTGGGCCATTTGAATGCGCGCCAAGAGCTGGGCCAATGTCATGCCGCTCGCTAGGGCCGCCATCATTTCGGCTTCTTTATCCTGTTTCTGAACCTTAAGGCGCGCTATGTCGCTGCGCACGCCTGAAACCCGAGATTGATTGGGCCGCAAATTGTCTAGTAATGAGTCAAGCTCGATCTCTTTTTCTAGTATTTGTTGTTCTAAGCCTGTGATCTGAGTGCGTAGGCTTGTTGCAAATGCCTCTGGATCGAGCATTGTCGAACTTTGCAACTCAACGAGGGCCTCTTGGGCTTTTGTACGCTCCATTTCAGCCTCTTCAAGGGATATCAAAGCATCAGCAACTTGATTTTCTTTGGAGCGCTGCGACAGGCTATCAACCTTTTCCTCACCATATTGAATAAGTGCTTCGGAAAATTTAACGCCTGTCGTTGGATCAGAGGCAATCACCTCCATTCGCACGATGCCTTCGGTCGGATCAAAGCCAATTTTGAGACGTTTTTTGTAGACTTTATATGCCTGTTCGTTTGTTGCATCTGGATCTAATCGGTGCAAAGGGTCTATATTTTCAGAAATGAAGTGCTCTTTAAAGCCGACGTCTTGATCCAGTCGGACCATAGCTTCTTTTGAGGTTAAAAACTCTTGTGCTGCAATTGAGTCAGTGGTCGTGGAAAATCCGGTTCCCGCCAGCATTCCGCCCAAGCCACCACCACCGCCGCCGACGCCACCAGACTTGATGATCTGAAAGGCTGACTCGGTTGAGTACATGGGTGTTGCAACGTAGGCATAGTAATACCCAGCAACAAAAGTCGGCAATAAAATGAACGCAAACACACGAAGTGTTAACATCAGCGTATTGCGCCGGCGCCGCCGCGTTAAGTCTCTTTGAATTACTGAGATTTCTCTGGCGCGTCTTTCTGCGGGCGACATCTCCGCAGATTCGCTACCAACTTGTTCTACGGGCAGTTGGGCGGTTGCAACTTTCTGGGGGAGGGCGATTTTTTCCGATTTATCCGCTGTCACCAAGTCCAGTAGATTATTTTTCTGGAAAGGATCAATGCCCCTATCCCTGAGTACCTTGACGGCTTCGTAATCAGATGAAAATGGAAGCCCTTCTTTCTCTGCAACGCGTTTTGCTATACGCAATTGACGTCCATTCAACCCCTCTTTACGAATGCTCTCTGTGGCGGGGTCTTCGAACTGTGATTGCTGGCGCAAGGGTTGTGCTTGTATCGGTTGCTCTTGCTGAGACCCGCCAGGTGGTACGGTACCTTCAGGCGTTTGCACCTGTGGCCGAGCCTCACCAGAGGGCTTGCGAATGCGAAAACGTTCAGCTTTGGGTTTCGTAGTCATAAAGCTGCTTAGCCTCTTCTAGCGTCTCAAACATATGCAATTGCCCATCCATCAACACTGCAGCCTTTTTGGCAAACTTTTCAAGTACATCAGGTTGGAGGGAAACTATCACTACGGTTGTTGATTTAAGTCTTTCAGCAAGGATATCGCCCGCTTTTTTATTGAATTCGACGTCTTGGCTTGCGGGCATGCCTTCGTCGATAAGATACATATCAAAATCTAACGCAAGTAACAGGGAAAACGTAAATCTTGATCTCATCCCAGATGAATAGGTTGCCAGAGGTTGCTCAAAATATTCTTCCAATCCGCAAACCCAGCGGCAATAGGCTTCAACATAGTCTGGATCTAGAACGTATAGTTTTGCAATATATCGGCAATTCTCGCGTGCTGTATGTTTGGGGACAACGCCGCCCATAAAGCCCAAAGGGAAAGAGATACTGCCTTCGCGTATAATGTGGTCCTCGTCTGCTTTTTCAAAGCCCGCCATCATATTAACGAGTGTTGTTTTACCTGTCCCATTGGGTGCTAAGATGCCTAACGAAGTGCCAAGCTCGACGCGGAAGGAGACGCGATCAAGAATAATCTTGCGCTGCGTACCCGTCCAAAACGATTTACTGACATTGACGAACTCTAACATTCACATTCCAAGGTGTATCTACCGTGCACATAGCAGAGGTGCCGTTAATTCTGTCTTATCGGCGAAAAATAGGGCGAATTTATGACAGAATTATCGCCATTTTTCAACAGATCACACAGAATACTGCACCGTGCTCACGTCTAAATGTAGCCAACTATGAGGGCCAAAGCCAGAAGGATAACGATCCAAAGCGCCATTATGCCGAGCGGACGCCCTGCGGAAATTCCACCCTCGGGCCCGAGGGTCCGTTCCAGCCACGTGAGGCTATCCTTTGTGAGGGAGGTTAACGCGCTTTCAAAAGAGCGGAGCAGCTCTCCCAATCCACGGCCAAGGCTGAGCATGATAGAGGGCGCCGCCTTGCGATAGGTCCAATCTGTATCCAAATTCACCGAGCGAATTTCAGGCGGATGCAGACCTGACTTCATAAGCACGACAAAGGCCAAGAGCGCAAAACACAAAAGCTGCATCTGCCCAACGACATGATTTGGAGTATAGGGCTTATAGTCGACCTCATATGGTAGCAGCGCGTATAGAGGATCAGGAAATACTCCAATTGCAATGCACAAAAATGCGGTAAGGCCCATCGCCAAGAGCATATGAAATGGAGCCTCTTTTGGGCGCTTTCCGCTGTCATGGCCAAAAAATGTGAAATACGGGATTTTGATCCCAGAGTGGGATAAAACACCCGCAGAGGCAAACACAAGCACAGCCCAAATAAGCACCATATGCTTTTTGGCTGAGGCGTCTATAATCAATGACTTTGTCACAAACCCTGAAAACAGAGGAAAGGCAGAAATTGATGCAGCCCCTATAAGACAGAAAAACGCGGTCATCGGCATGGTTCTACACAAGCCGCCAAGCTCGGAGGCCTTGCTTGTCCCCGTGCGAAAGAGGACGGCGCCGACGCTCATAAACAAGAGAGCTTTATATAGGATATGCGCAAACGCGTGAGAGGCCGTGCCATTCAAGGCCATCTCGGTGCCAATCCCAACCCCAACAACCATAAAACCAAGCTGGTTGTTCAAACTATAGGCCAGAACCCGGCGAAGATCATTTTCAATCTCAGCAAAGAAGATTGGAAAGAGAGTCATAATCGCCCCGATGTAAATCAGTATTTCTGTCCCTGCAAACCCACGTGCGAGTGCATAAACGGCAAGTTTCGTTGTAAAGGCTGAAAGTATCACAGTGCCAGTCACAGTCGCGGCTGGGTAGCTATCCTGTAACCAGTTATGCAGCAAAGGAAAGGCGCATTTCATTCCAAATGACAGGAAAATAAGCCAAGTTCCAAGGGAGTTTAGCGTCATAAGGTCAAAGGCTATCGAACCTGTTTCGCGCCACAACATAGCGGCTCCTGCCAAGAGGATCACGCCCGACATGATTTGTATAATCAGATAGCGTAAACCTGTGTGATACGCACCAATCGTGCCACGTGCCCAAATCAAAAAGACCGAGGCAATTGCAGTGCCTTCCCAATAGAAAAAGAGGGTGATGAGGTCCCCTGCAAACACGGCACCAAGGGCCGATCCTGAATAAAACAAAGCCGCCAGCTGCTGCACTTTGTCCCTAACATGCCAAGCGTAAAGGTTCCCAAGGAAAGCAGCGATACAAAATATGAGGGCAAATACCCGAGAGAGTTTATCCACGCGCATCATTTCAAGGGTTTGCCCCATGAGCTCAATTTCCGCAAAAGTGCCTGCGGGTAACTGATAAACCTGCCAGCCTGCAATTATTGGGATGAACAAGGATATTGCTGCACCAGAAGAGCCTTTGGGCAAGGCTGCAATAAGCAGGGCGCCTGCAAAAAATAAAAAGGAGATCGGCATCATATCAATCATGCGAGTGCTCCAACTTTTCTAGCTGCGCTTCTGGGTATTCCTCAGAATCAATGGCTTTAGAACCATAGTAATCTTCTGGTCGATTGATAAAGGATCTTAGAGTTTTGGCCGCAAGGATGAGGGCTGTGAACATAATAAATCCATAGGCACCATAAAAGCCTTTGTAAGTTTCGGCTTCAAAATGGCCGTATTTTTTATATGTGAAATCGGCAAGAAAGAGACCCACACAGAGAATAACGAGAAAGCCGATGATATACTTGGCATGCGCAGGGTCAGTGAACCATGCAAAGAAACGCCCCGTAATGGGCAGGTTTTCAGGTACTTTGGAAGTTTCTTCTTTCATTTAACCGTCCTTATCCTGCACCAATAAGTGGCTCTAAAAAGCTTTGCACATATCCCGCATAGAAAAACAGGACGACGCATCCAAACGCGGTCAGCGCAGGGGGAAACCAGACAAAGCTTGATCCTTCTTTAACCCCAGCAAATTCGTCTGCTTCACTCCTTAGGAAAAAGCCCTTGGCCACCAAAGGCAATAGATAGGCCACGTTCAACAGCGAACTGACGAGCAATACACCAATCATCATCAGTTCATCTGCATCAGCGGAGGAGACCAGCAAGAGCCATTTGCTCCAGCTTCCCCCAAACGGAGGGAGGCCTATGATCGATAATGATCCAATGAGAAATGCGATAAAGGTGATTGGCATTCTTCGGCCAAGGCCCGTCATTTGACTGATCTCGGTTTTATGAGTCACCACGTAGATCGAGCCTGCGCACATAAAGAGGGTTATTTTGCCCACGGCGTGGGTCACCATATGAAGACTTCCCCCCATAACCCCCATCGAATTTGCGAGCGCAACACCAAGCGTGATGTAAGACAGCTGGCTGATCGTGGAATAGGCGAGGCGTGCTTTGAGGTTATCTTTGGTCATGGCGACCACAGAGGCGGCAACAATTGAAAAGGCAGCCAGCCACATGAGCCACTCTGAGGCGCCCGTTTCAGCGAGAAAATCAATACCAAAAATGTAAATGCCCACTTTGAGCATGGTAAAGACGCCCGCTTTGACTACGGCTACCGCGTGGAGGAGGGCGCTGACGGGTGTTGGTGCAACCATGGCTGCGGGTAGCCAGCGATGGAATGGCATAAGCGCGGCCTTACCAATGCCAAAGGCATAAAGTGCCAACAGTATTGTCGCCAATGTGGTTGAGACTTTGCCCTCTAATATGCCCCCTTGGGTGAAATCAAGCGTCCCTGTGATGGCAAATGTCCAGATGATGGCGACCATCTGAATGCCGATAGAGGTGGTGAAAAGAATGCCGAGATAGGTCCGTGCGCCACGAATAGCTTCAGATGTGCCTTTGTGGGCGACCAGAGGATAGGTAGAGACTGTCAGAGCTTCGTAGAATAGGAACAGCGTGAACATATTTGCCGAAAACGCGATACCCATCACCGAAAAAATAGCGAAGGAGAAGCAAGCAAAAAAGCGTGCGTGGTTCTTTTCCTTGTTTCCGCGCATATAGCCGATGCCGTAAATATGCGTGACCATCCAAAGGCCCGAGGCCAAAATCGCAAATAACAGTCCAAGCGGCTCGACATTGAAGGATAGGGAGAGACCAGGCAATATCGTCACGAGCGTATATGTTTCGCTCGTTCCATTGCCAACATTTGCAAGAATGTTAAGGACGCTCAAAAACGTCGCAAAGGTGACGGCAAAGGTTATGCTATCGCGTAGATTTGCGCTGTGCCGCAAAAGCAAATTGGCGATAACGCCAGCCGCTGGAAGCAGCATGCTCAGAGCAATAGCAGTAGGGGTATCAAACATCATCTTACTCCTCCCTACCTCATTCCGCTCGAACCAGACATCAAACCAGAGGCTGCTACATCAGCAACGCCAAAGGTCACATCGGTGAAAATGCCGAAGTAGATTGTCGCCAATGACAATATCCAAAGCGCGGCGCTCAATGACATGGGCAGAGCTTGTACCGTTTGGCTCCCGGGAGCTTCTGCTAAATACAAGGCTTCAACCATACGCCACACATAGGCGACAGCGATCATGGAGGAGAGAACGATAAAGGCGGCAAATATCCACATATCATTTTCAAAGGCGGCTTGGATCAAAAGCCATTTGCTTATAAACCCTGCCGTTCCTGGTATGCCAATCAATGACAGCCCTGCGATTACCATCGCGGCACTCGTCCAAGGCATTGCCTTTCCCAAACCGCGTAGTTTCACATAAGACGTACCGCCAACCGTTGCTACAAAGC
>WTIQ01000046.1:15295-21190 GCA_011525185.1 Paracoccaceae bacterium
GTCCAGTGTGGGAAAAGAAACCGATCCCCAAGAGCATATAGCCAAGTTGACCGACGCTGGAATGCGCCAGCATGCGCTTTAAGTCACGTTGCGCAAAAGCAGAGAAAGAGGCCGCAAACATAGCAATGACCGCAAAGGGAAGGATGACAACTTCCAAGATCCAATGGGTCGTTAAAAATTCGGGCTGATAAACCGTGAACATAAACCGCAAGAGCACATAAATTGCCATTTTAGTTGCAGTTCCAGAGAGAAAGGCTGCCACGGGTGTGGGTGCAAAGGTGTAGGCATTGGGCAGCCACAGATGCAGGGGATAAATGGCCGCCTTAAGACCCATTCCAATCACAATAAAAGCAAAGGCGGCTTGTACCATTTTATTGTCATGCTGGTCTGCAATACGCTCTGCGATATCAGCCATATTAAGCGTGCCAGTTGCCATGTAGAGAAAGCCGATGCCGATCACAAAGAAGGTTGCGCCTACTGTCCCCATAATCAGATAGTTGAATGCCGCTGTGAGCGCGCGTTTGTCCCGATGGGCCCCTTGCGCAATCAACACATACGTCGAGAGCGAGGAAATTTCTAAAAACACGAATACGTTGAAGGCGTCTCCCGTAATCACGACCCCCATAAGACCCGTGAAACACATCAAATAGAGCGCATAAAAAAGCGTGTGGCTCTTTTCGGGCACTTCAAAAGAGAGCCCTTTGCGGGCGTACAAAAGGACAATCGTACTAATGCCAGAGATCAGAAAGAGCACAAACGCATTTGCGGCGTCGATACGGTATTCGATGCCAACAGGTGGTGCCCAGCCGCCGAGCTGATAGGATATTTCGCTGCCATCGATCACATGTTGGATAAGGGCGATAGAAATCACAAAGGACACTGCACTCGCAATAAAGGTCAAAAGCCATGCAAGCTGACGTACTCCCAGCAACACAATGATAGGCGCCGCAATGAAGGGCACAACGATTTGCAGGATAGGCAGCTGATCTACCAATCCAAGCGCGACATGCTCAACTGGTGCGTAGGAAGTCGATGAAGACGCCATCAGAGAACGCCTCCCTCTTTGAGTTCGGTTCTTGCAATCTCTTGCTCCTTATCGAAAATCTCTTGTTCTTCAATCGTATGGTATACTTCCCGAATACGAACGATCAGGGCAAGCCCAAGAGAGGTCGTTGCAATACCCACAACAATCGCGGTTAGGATCAAGACGTGGGGCAGGGGGTTAGAGTAGAGAACATCAGGATCAATTTTCATCTTAAGTGGAAAAATAGGGGCGGTCCCGCCGTCTACTTTGCCGATTGAAATATAGAGCATGAACACGGAGGTCTGAAAAATATTCAGCCCCACGATTTTCTTCACAAGGTTGCCTTTGGCAATTACAATATAAAGGCCCGTCATCATAAGAATAATGACAAACCAATAATTGAGATGGCCTAAAATAAATTCACTCGTCATCAGCTCGCCCATTACCAATCCTCATCACTTAGGCTTGGAGCACGCGCCGCGAACGCGTAATAAATCGCCACCATCACACCCGTCACAGTGATTCCGACACCCAATTCAACAATAAGAATGCCTAAATGTTGACCGTGAACGGGATGATGGGGATCAATGGCGGCATAATCAAGAAAGGTATAGCCCGTCATCAGGCTGTAGACACCCGTCCCAGCGTAGACCAACACGCCCAGTGCTATGATCTTGTGCACAAGCCAGGGTGGAAAAACTTTCTTGGCTTTTTTAAGCGTGAAAACAAGACCGTAGATGATAAATCCAACGGCCATGATCACTCCCGCTTGAAAGCCTCCGCCTGGTGAGTAATCGCCATGAAACTGAACATAAAGCGCAAAGAGAAAAATTGTGCCGACCAAGAGTTTGGTGACGACCCGCAGGATCAGATGGTGTCTCATGTAGATCCCTCCTGATCGTCTTCTTCATCCTCAGGGCGGCGTAGCGCGAGACGACTGATAAGCATCAAAACACCTATACCTGCCGTAAAGACAACGGCCACTTCGCCCAAGGTATCAAAGCCACGATAGCTTGCCAAAATTGCGGTTACGGCATTTGGCACATCAATATCACCTGGAATTCGCTCAAGGAAGTCAGGGCCAAGATGCGTTTGCGCGGGGGCGTCAAGGGATCCGAAATTTGGCATATCTAATGTGGCATAAAAAAGAAGCGCCCCTGTTGCCACGACCGCGAGCAGAGGAATGATTTGGGGCCGTTTGTCACTCCGCTCTGAGCGTGATGTGAGGGCAAGAGTGCCGAGCATAAGGACCGTCGAAATACCAGCTCCGACAGCGGCTTCTGTAAAGGCAACGTCAACTGCATCAAGGCGAATAAACAGTAGAGCTGACAAAAGGCTGAAGACACCTGACAAGGTGACGATTGCAAACAAACTGCGTGCGCGCACGACAGAGATGGCGGTGACGACCATCATCGTAAAAAGGGTTATGTCGACAAAATGGTTAATGACAGGCTCTTTCTTCGTTTTTGCTCAGTTTACTTTATCGGATGTGGGATTTTTCACGATTGTGTCAGGGCGTAGCCCAGAGACCAAAGCGGCATTTGCAATGGCATGGGTTGATGTGGGGCCAGTGATAAAAAGGAATAACCCAATTATGATGAGTTTCACGGTGACCAAGGTCCAACCTGCTTGCAGGCAGAGGCCTGCTAGGATCAAGATAACGCCACCTGATTCCGTGACGGAGGCTGCGTGTAATCGGGCCCAAAAGTCTGGAAA
Organism: Paracoccaceae bacterium; assembly: GCA_011525185.1. Classification (GTDB taxonomy): domain Bacteria; phylum Pseudomonadota; class Alphaproteobacteria; order Rhodobacterales; family Rhodobacteraceae; genus LFER01. The sequence goes on from WTIQ01000046.1 coordinate 18,036, forward strand.
TCTCACAGTCCCAATTGCCCCAACGACAACAAAGAAGGTGCCAGACACCAAAAAAACATAGCTGAGGATATTTAATATGTCCTGCATCGTTTAGCTTTCTTCTTCTTTTTGATCAGGTGTCCACATCACATCGCCAATCGCGCGGTACCTGAAGAACTTCAAAACCGCGATGGTTCCCACGAAGTTGATTAATGCGTAGAGCAGAGCGATATCCAAGAAATCTGGACGTCCGTTCCAAAACCCGACGACACCGATCAATAAAACAGTGTGTGTTCCAAATGAATTGACGGCCAAGACACGATCATAGAGTGTCGGTCCTTTGACCAACCTAATCATGACCAGAGCCATCGCCGCAAGAATACCTATGATCGCAACAACATAGATCATAAGTTCGATTTCATCTCGGTTGCGCTCACGCGACGATCCATGTCAGCAAGACTATGTAAATCGTCTTCGGAATATGACAAAGCATGGACCAAGAACTCGTTTTCTTCGGTTTCCACAGTGACTGTTCCGGGCGTGAGGGTGATTGAATTGGCAAAAATGACCTGTCCAAGATCAGACTTTTGCGTGTGAGGAATTCTAAATAGGTTCTGTTTAATGGGCATCGTCCCAGCTAAAATCACGCGTGTCACATTCATGTTTGAGACGGCGATTTCTTTCAATAGCCACAGGAAATATCCTATGAAGCGGATTGGATTAAGCGAAATGTCCAAACGGTCTCCGTCGACGCGATTCATTCTGTGAGTGATTAAAAGCACTAAGAGCACAGATCCTGCGCCAAAGCTCACCAAGAGCGGCTTGTAAATGCCAGACCATAACAACCAGAGCGCTGCCAGAAGTACAGTGTAAGTGATGGCTCTCACGTATCAGCCTACCTATTTATCAAAATTCCCAAATACGACCGTTCTGCAGCGGTGTTTCACAGTTTATAAAAAAGCCTGTTCGCGATGTACATATGATTTTATCGTAAATTTCAAGAGGCAGATTTTAGAGCAGGTAACGCAGCTCAAAGATTGCGCGAAATGGGCCTAAGAGTTGATCAATCATTGTTCTGTTCAAGTAAAAGACGCAGTGTGCGCATCGCGGGCAAGAGCGCCTTGACGCGTTCGGACCCCAAATCACTGACCAGTGATGAAATAATAGGCGATACCGCGTCCAAAGCCGCATTTCTTGCCATTCTACCTGATGGGCTGAGCGCGACAAGTTTACGGCGTGCATCATCCCAGTCTGGTCTGATGTGAACATATCCCGCAATTTCGAGCTTTGCGAGGGTATTTGTCATAGCACCGCGCGTGACATGAAAGCTTTTGGCGAGCTGTGCAGGTGTTCTCTCTGCTCCGATATTGGCCAACTGGTTTAACACCGCAAAGTGAGACAATTCCATGCCTTTAGGTAAAACCTTAGCCAAATTATTGCGCAAAAGCTGATCAACAGTCAAAACCTCACTGAATAGAGAAATAGCAAGATTGTTCGGATCGTCTGACATGTAAGGACCGCTTAACGTTGGCCCCCGAGCGATGACATATTTTTCCCGTGTCTGTCAACGCGACATGGTCACGAGCCTATGCTGCATAGTTTATTTTCAGGCAGGCGCATTGATCGAGAGTAGCTTATCCAAATTGCCCGCAGCATTGAGGTCGTAAAGCTCGGTACAGCCCCCGATATGGATATCATCTATGAAAATCTGCGGGACAGTTCGCGCACCTTGTGCCCGTTTGACCATCTCTTCTCGTTTCTGTGGGACCTCATTGACATCAATTTCGTTTATCGAGACCCCTTTTGAAGCCAATAACCTTTTAGCGGCAAAACAAAATCCGCAGGTTTTGGTGACATACATATCAATATTTGCCATCACAATTTTCTCCATTCAAAAGTCAGTCTCAAACACAGCCCGCGCTAGGACCGCGACATCAACGGTTTTTATATTTTGTGCATTCAAAGCCCGCGTTGCGCTTGCAAGCGTTGCTCCAGTTGTCATCACATCATCTATGATAAGGATCGGGCGATTTCCATACCTTGTGATGAATTTGTGATCGACCTCTATAGCGTCTTTGACTATCGCTTCGCGTTCCTGAGGGGAGTGCTTATCCAGTTTTGGGGTGTGCACATGCCTTTTGAGGGCCCATGGGATATAGTCGGCCTCGGATAACTGACTGAGAGCGTATGCCAAAAGGCTCGCTTGATTATATTTTCGCGTTAAATGCCGTCTCCAGTGAAGTGGAATTGAGATTATGATTGTGTCTTTATGAATGATGTCTTGGCATACGTTCAAAAGCCATCCCGCAGCTGGTCTTGCAATATCGGTACGGTCACTGTGTTTTAAACCCATTATAAGGCGTCGCGCTGAGCCTTGGTAGAGCAATGCGGCTCTACCTCTCCCCCAAGGTTTCGGGTGTCTTAAACACGCATCACAAATCTCTTCTGAATCAAAACTGGATCCGATTAGGGGCGCACCGCGGCTGTTACATGTCAGCCCTTCTTGGAAGGGCATCTCTGCCCAGCACGCTCCGCAAAGGCCAAAATCGCTTGAGACAATGTCACCACAGACGAGACAACGGGCAGGGTATATCCCGCGAATCAAGGTTTTCATAACCGTGGAGTTCAGGTATTTGGCAGACATGACGCACTCTCAAACTCTTATTGATCCCAAGGCCCTCGCACAGCATCGCTTGCGCTTTGATCCTGAGAGGGGTGCATTTTTGCATCAGGATGCAGTGGATGAAGCGAAGGATCGCCTTGCGCTGGTTAACAAAGAGTTTACTGCTCCTGCGATTGTCACGGGTTTTCCTGCGTTTTGGGAGTCTGCCTTTCCCATTTACACTGTTGTCAAGGATCATGACGCGCTTTCTCTTGAGGTGCAGGCTCATGACCTTGTGATCCACGCCATGTCTTTGCACGCTTCAAATGATCCTTTGGGTCAGCTTATTCAGTGCCAACGGGCGCTCAAGCCAGATGGATTGTTTTTAGGCGTCTTTCTAGGTGGGCGTACCTTATTTGAACTCCGGCAGGCCTTTGCGCAGGCTGAAATTGAGACGACGGGTGGCATGTCTCCGCGTGTTATGCCGATGAGTGACATAAAAGATGTTGGTGCCCTCATGCAACGGGCAGGCTTTGCTCTTCCCGTTGCTGACAGTGTGACATATCCTGTGAGC
>WTIQ01000424.1 GCA_011525185.1 Paracoccaceae bacterium
ACCCCTGACCTCTACAATGCCATTGTAGCGCTCTCCCAGCTGAGCTAAGGCCCCGTTTGCCATCAAATCTCTATGCAATGAACCAAGTGGGTTCAAGCAAAAAAGAGATTTTTACATCTCTTCCTCCTCGGAAGAGACATCAGCGATATCCTCAAGAGGCACATTGTCCTCGTCATCGTCTTCCAAAATATCGTCACCGAGATCCATATCCACGTTATCATCATCGTCTTCTAGGATAACGGCATCATCTTCCATATCAGTTGTCTGAGATGATTTTGCGGACATATCTGCATCATCTGCGGAAATCATCCGTGTTTTTGACGTATCAATCTCGACCACTTCACCCGTGTACGGGCTTACGATAGGGTTGCGGTTCAAATCATAGAAACGCTTGCCTGTCGTTGGGCATACGCGCTTAACACCCCATTCCTCTTTTGGCATCGGCTGTTCCTCTTAACCTTGTCGCTCTCTTGAAGATTTGGGCCAACTGCCATAACACTTGGCCAGTGTCAAAGGAATTAGCACAAAAAATTGAAGAATCTGTATGTGTTCGCGTGAATTTACATCAAATGGATGAGTATAGCATTCCCGAAGCAGCTGATTTATCGGTTCTTATCCATCGTTCGCGACGCGCCCGCCGGCTGACACTTCGTGTGTCATCCGTTGATGGGAGGGCCAAGGTGACAGCGCCCGACTTTATCTCAGAGGCACACATCAACGCTTTTATCCTCAAAAATGAGAGTTGGTTACGAGAAAAGCTCGGGGCCGTCCCCACTCTGATTGACGTCACGATTGGCACCCGCATTCAAATTGAAGGGCAAGAGTATTTGCTCTCCAGCCACTCTAAGAGAGCTGTCTGCCTCAGCGACGAGCTCCTATTGGTACCAGAGCGCTCGTCTTTGCCCAATCGTTCGGTGTTGGCGTACCTGAAGGAGTTGTGCAGAGATAGAGTAACCTATTGGGCTGATTTATATACAAAAAAACGTGGGACGCAGTATACGAAGGTGACGCTGCGTGACACCCGCAGCCGCTGGGGCTCCTGTACGGATAGGGGAGGCTTGATGTTTTCATGGCGCTTGATCATGGCCCCGCCAGCCGTTTTGCAATATGTCGTTGCCCATGAAGTCGCTCACCTCGAAGAAATGAACCATTCCAAGGCGTTTTGGTCGATTACAAAAGGCCTGTACGGTGAATATTCAAAAGAAAGAGATTGGCTGCGCAAAAACGGGGCATCTCTTCATCGTTTTCGATTTTGAGGTTGACCCAGCGCTTCGTTTTGTGATCACAGATATATGATGCAAAAACCTGATCAAAATCAATCTGCCCATTATCGCGTCTACCGCGGCCTTAGAAACCAGATTATGTTTGGTATAATCGACCCTGGTAAATCGCTGACCTTGAGAGGCCTTGGCAAGGAATTTGGAGTATCTATGACCCCCGCACGTGAGGCGGTCAATCGCTTGGTGGCCGAAGGGGCTCTCTCGATGTCAGGCTCTGGTCGTGTGACCACCCCAGAACTGAGTAATGAGCGCATTGAAGAGCTTTCTGCGCTGCGCTCGCTTATTGAAGTGGAACTGGCCAGTCGCGCATTGCCGCGGGCACATCTCGCGCTGATAGAGCGACTAAAATCTATCAACGGGATGATCGGTACCGCCGTGAGCAATTATGATGCGGTCTCTTACATACGAACGAACCTTGATTTTCATCGCACACTTTATTTACGCGCCCAAGCCCCAGCTATGCTCGCAATGGCTGAAACCGTCTGGTTACAACTTGGACCGACAATGCGCAGGCTATATGAACAAAGACGTCGAAACGAACCGCCGCACAATCATAAACTGATCCTTGCTGCCCTCGCAGCTGGAGATGAGCCCAGCTTGCGTCTCGCTGTTCGCTCTGATGTGACGCAAGGTCTAAGGATGCTGACCAGTTAATTTAACTTGTTGCTGCCCATTGTAAGAAAACGTTTGCGCCTATCGGAGACAAGTGCTTTTGGCGATTTAGTAGAAAGCTCAGCCAAAAAATCACGGATGGCCTCTTTAACGCTGTCAAATGTCATGTCAGGATTACGATGAGCGCCACCGGTTGGCTCATCAATCACTTTGTCATTTACACCCAATTTCTTGAGGTCTTGGGCCGTCAAACGCAAGGCTTCGGCCGCTTCTTTCATTTTTTCCGCATTTTTCCAAAGGATTGAAGCGCAGCCCTCTGGACTGATCACAGAATAAATCGAATGCTCTAGCATGGCCACGCGATTTGCTGTGGCAAAGGCAACTGCCCCACCAGAGCCACCCTCTCCGATGACAACCGAAATTAACGGGACTTTGATCTGCAAACATTTTTCAGTGGAACGGGCAATCGCCTCAGACTGTCCCCGCTCTTCTGCCCCCTTCCCGGGATACGCCCCAGGAGTATCAACAAGCGTGATCACTGGCAGACCGAATTTATCCGCAAGTTCCATGAGGCGAATGGCCTTTCGATAGCCTTCGGGACGGGCCATGCCAAAGTTGTGCTCGATCCGACTTTTCGTGTCATGCCCTTTTTCGTGACCTATTACCACGACAGGCTGATCTTCAAACCGCGCAAGACCGCCCATGACCGCATGATCATCGGCAAAATTGCGATCCCCTGCGAGAGATGTAAAATCTGTAAACAAAGCCTCGATATAATCTTTGCAATGGGGTCGATCGGGGTGACGGGCTACCTGACATTTCCGCCACGGCGTGAGCGACGAATAAAGATCCACCAAAAGATCAGAGGCCTTTTTGTCCAAAGCCTCGGCTTCTGCGTCCACGTCCATTTCTTCATTCTGGCGGGCGAGTGCACGTAGCTCTTCGGCTTTACCCTCAATTTCAGCAAGAGGTTTTTCAAACTCAAGATAATTGGTCATGTCTGCTCCTGATCGCTCGTAGGCTCGAACCCTAGGTTGCCCCATAAAAGCCACGTGATTGGCCTATGCTTAGTATCAATAATCATCAAAGAGCAAAATGCCTACCCAGTCGATAACGAATTGAGCAAAAATAGTTATTTTTCCCCGTGAGAGTCCTATATTGAAACTTTGTACGATTATTAAGAGGATTGTTCGAAGATTATTCCGATAATTCGTAAAAATGCGCTCTCTTTCGTATAACATTCAACGCGATAAGTGGTCCTCTGCTACTTGGAGGATTCTGACATGATAAAGACACCATATCTTTTGTTTTTAGGCGATGCCCCTGACCAGCTTGCTGCAAAAGTGGCCCAAGGGATCAAGGATTGGAGACCTGAAAATGTGGTTGGACAGATCAGCTTAGAGGGCTGTGGCGCTGATCTGGGCATTGAAGAGCTAGATCTTGATAGCGCTTATGAAAAAGGGGCGCGGACCCTTGTTATTGGCGTTGCAAATCGTGGTGGTGTTATCTCTCAGGCTTGGAAAACTGTTTTGATCGAAGCCTTGTCAAAAGGGTATGATCTGGCCAGCGGTCTTCATAACCTGTTGCGCGACGAAGAAGATCTCGTCGAAGCGGCTGAAAAATACGGTCGTACGCTGCATGATGTGCGCGTTCCCTCTGTCAACTATCCCATTGCCAACGGGAAAACCCGAGAAGGAAAAAGATGTTTGGCCGTAGGTACAGATTGCTCGGTTGGTAAAATGTACACCGCAATGGCCATGGATAACCTCATGCGAGAGCGCGGCATGAAGAGCAGTTTTCGCGCCACTGGACAAACGGGGATTCTCATCACAGGCGATGGGGTACCTCTGGATGCTGTCATCGCTGATTTCATGGCTGGATCAATCGAATATCTCTCACCCGACAATGATCCCGACCATTGGGATCTGATCGAGGGGCAAGGCAGCCTCTTTCACGTCTCTTATTCTGGCGTGACGATGGCTCTCATCCACGGCGGACAGCCCGATGCGCTGATCCTCTGTCACGAACCGACCCGTGAAACGATGCGCGGCCTGCCCGATTACACCCTGCCAAGTTTGGAAGAGTTGCAAGATACAGCGCTCCCTCTGGCACGCATCGCAAATCCTGCCTGTCAGGTGGCTGCGGTCTCTGTGAATACGCAGCACATGAGTGAGGAAGACGCACAAACATATCTAAACGAGGTGGAAGCACGTCTTGGATTGCCTGCAACCGATCCTTATCGGTTTGGAGCGGATAAGCTGGTGGATGCTCTTAAAGATTTATGATCTAAAGGAGCACTATGATGCAGATTTCTGTCCAACAAGAGACCTTTCCCCTTGCGCAGGTGTTCACCATTTCGCGCGGGTCTCGTACGCAGGCGCAGGTCTTGACCGTGAAAATCAAAGAGGGCGGACATGTGGGATACGGCGAATGTGTCCCCTATGCACGTTATTCAGAAACGCTCGAGAGCGTGAGCGCGCAAATTAACGCGCTCCCTGATTTTCGCACACGTGAGGATTTGTATGATCTTTTGCCCGCAGGTGCCGCACGAAATGCGGCGGATTGCGCTTTGTGGGATTTAGAGGCCAAAACAGCAGGAAAACGGGCTTGGGAGTTGGCTGGGCTTCCTGCGCCAGAGCCTGAAATAACGGCTTACACGCTATCCCTTGATACCCCCGAAAACATGCAAAAACAGGCGCAAGAGAATGCCTTTCGCCCCCTTTTGAAAATTAAGCTCGGCACAGCCGATGATATGCCGCGTCTTCAGGCAGTGCGCAAAGGAGCGCCAAACTCTGATATTATCGTGGATGCAAATGAGGGCTGGAGCCTTGAGATATATCAAGACCTCGCACCCCATCTCGTGCAGCTTGGCGTGAAACTTGTTGAACAGCCCCTACCCGCCTCCGATGATGACGCTCTGTTGGGGATCGAACGGCCCTTGCCTGTTTGTGCAGATGAAAGCTGCCATGATCGAGAGAGTCTGAAGCATCTGAGCGGTAAATATGATGTGGTGAACATCAAGCTCGATAAAACGGGCGGATTGACCGAAGCGCTGGCCCTACGCGAGGCGGCCCTGAGCGCGGGGTATAAGGTCATGGTAGGCTGCATGGTGGGCAGTTCGCTGGCAATGGCGCCTGCAACCTTGATTGCGCAGGGGGCTATGATCACAGATCTTGACGGTCCTTTGTTGCTCGCAAAAGATCGCGCCACACCCTTATATTTTGACGAGAATGGTGTTCATCCCCCCGATGCTGCTTTATGGGGATAGCCTAAAGACCTAATGCTGGAGACCAAAACACAATGAGTAGAACAGTCTATGTAAATGGCGATTACCTCCCCGAAGGCGATGCAAAAGTCTCAATCTTTGATCGTGGCTTTCTCATGGCCGATGGCGTTTATGAGGTCACATCTGTTTTGGGTGGCAAACTTATTGATTTTGACGGTCACTACAAAAGGCTTGAGCGCTCGCTGGGCGAATTGGAGATGCAAAACCCCGTGAGCAAAGACGAGTTGCTTGCTATTCACCGCGAGTTGGTGGCTCAAAACGGCATTGATGAGGGGCTCGTTTATCTCCAAATCACGCGCGGGGCACCTGAAGATCGTGATTTTGTCTTTCCTGATCCTGAAACAACCCCTGCGACCGTAGTAT
>WTIQ01000506.1:0-1595 GCA_011525185.1 Paracoccaceae bacterium
GTATTAAGACGGGCTACACCCGCGCGGCTGGTTTTAATCTCGTCGCCTCTGCCGAACGTGGTGGAGAGCGCATTATTGCTACTGTCTTTGGCGGCCGCTCAACCAAAACTCGGAATGAGCAAGTGGCGAAACTACTGAACCGAGGCTTCAAAAAAGCACCAAGTAAAGTCGCATTTGTCCCGCCCAAAAAGCCAAATTACACCAAAGCCACTGGGGCATATGACAGACTAGTGAATGCCAATACAGCGGTAAAAAAGAGCCTGCGCCCAAAAGCGCGACCGACGACACCAGTTTCAAACGAGCCAGCGGCAACACAGCTGGCCGCATTGGATGATACAGCAGACATTAAAAATGGAGTGAGCGCAGCTTTGATCGAGGCGACCGCTACAGACGCACAAACGAGCAATGCCACAGTCGAGGCAATCGAAAACGAATTAAAGATGGCGCCGATCACAGTATCAGCCCCAAAAGAGCCCGAAATCGTCTCTCGCTTAGCCTCATCTGGTACGGGCGGATGGGGAATTAATGTTGGACGCTACCCCAGTCGCTATGCAGCAGAAAAAATGCTGCTCAAGACAGCGTTGGCCGAAATGAGCACCCTAAGCGGCTCAACCCGCGAGGTCATCGCGAGCAAGCTTGGCTTTGACGCAAATTTCACAGGCTTAAACGAAGCCTCTGCTGAACGCGCGTGCCGACGTCTGCGTGCGCGCAATGTGGAATGCTCGACCGTGGGGCCAGGTTAAGTCAAATGCGAGCCTGTTCATCCAAATGGGCGCTGGTTTGGCAGTTCGAAGATGCAACAAACCAATAAGTGAGAGCCAGTCACTCGAATTCGGTTGAACCTATCAGGCGCTAGGCAACATCACTTTGCGCAAAAGCTGAGCGAAGTAGGTTTTTGGTGTAGTCATGTTGAGGCGCATTGAAAATTTGCTCTGCATTTCCCTCCTCCAAAACGTCCCCCTGCTTCATCACAAGCACATGATGCGACATCGCACGCACAACCTTGAGGTCGTGACTGATAAAGAGATAGGCCAGCCGATACTTACGCTGCAAATCTCGCAGCAACTCGACGATTTGCACCTGTACTGTCATATCCAAAGCAGAGGTTGGTTCATCTAAAACAACCAGCTTGGGTCTCAAGACCATAGCCCGCGCAATGGCGATCCGTTGCCGTTGACCGCCTGAAAATTCATGCGGATATCGGTGCATCATCTCAGGATCAAGACCAACCTCTAGCATCATCTCACGCACCACATCCTCATACGGGCGATTATCTGGCGCACCATGGACCTCAAGTCCTTCGGAAATGATCTGAGCACAGGTCAACCGCGGGGACAGCGATCCAAAGGGATCTTGAAACACGATTTGCATGTCACTGCGAAGAGAACGCAGCGCTTTTGTCCTGAGACCACTGAGCTCTCTGCCCTCAAATAAAATCTGCCCCTCTGCCTTAATCAATCGCATTAGGGCCAGCGCCAAGGTGGATTTTCCCGACCCACTTTCCCCCACAACACCGACGGTTTCCCCAGCTCGGATGCGCAAACTCGCAGCATTCACGGCCTTCACATGCCCAACTGTGCGTTTGAGCAATCCCC
>WTIQ01000506.1:1605-5540 GCA_011525185.1 Paracoccaceae bacterium
GATCGGAAACCAAATGCGCGCATCGCGGGTCTCTGCAATAACAGGTGCATTTTCAGGCACAGGATCAGGCGCGCCGCTGGAATGCGCATTCAAAAGCTTTTGCGTATAAGGGTGTTTTGGATCGGCAAAAATGTCGCGCGTGTTCCCGCTTTCGACAATCTCTCCGTTTTGCATGACACAGACACGATCCGCAATTTGCCCGACAATCCCCAAATCATGGGTGATGAAGAGCATACTCATCCCTTCATTGCGCTTGAGATCCATCAAAAGATCCAAAATTTGCGCCTGTATCGTCACATCAAGCGCTGTGGTCGGTTCATCGGCAATCAGCAATTTTGGTCCATTGGCCAGCGCCATTGCAATCATGATCCGTTGTCGCTGACCGCCTGAGAGCTGATGCGGGTAAGCGTTTAGGCGCTCCTGCGCGTTAGGTATACCGACCCGCTCCAAAAGGTAGAGAATGCGTTTTTCAACTTCTGACCCACGGATGCCCTGATGCAATTCAATCGATTCTCGTAACTGTTTCTCGATCGTATGCAGCGGATTGAGCGAGGTCATCGGCTCTTGAAAGATAAAACTGATGTCGTTGCCGCGAATATCGTGCAAGAGCTGGGGCGAGGCATCAACCATCTGCTGCGCCTCATACTGGATTGACCCACTTAGCCGCGCACTTTGCCCAAGAAGCGAAACCGTACTTAGCGCGGTCACTGACTTGCCAGAACCACTTTCCCCGACAAGAGCAAGAACCTCCCCCCGATTAACATCGAAGGAAACGCCCCGCACCGCCTGCGTGACAGAAGCGCCCTGCACAAAGTCAATTTCCAGATCACGAACCTCTAAAAGCGCAGTCATGAAAATGTCTTTCTCGGGTCAAAGGCGTCGCGGATTCCTTCAAAAATAAAGACAAGCAATGCCAGCATAATCGCAAAGGTAAAAAAGGCGCTAAAGCCAAGCCAAGGCGCTTGCAGATTCTGTTTGGCTTGTAAGGTCAACTCGCCTAGTGAGGGCGCAGACGATGGCAAACCAAACCCGAGAAAATCGAGGCTTGCCAATGCGCCAATGGTGCCCGTGACGATAAATGGGAGAAAGGTCAGTGTAGCCACCATCGCATTGGGGAGCATATGGCGAAACATAATCGTCCAATTGCTCACCCCAAGGGCGCGGGCTGCGCGGACATATTCCAAGTTGCGCGCACGCAAAAACTCTGCGCGCACCAAGCCCACAAGCCCGACCCAGCCAAAAATAACCGTAAGCGCCACCAAAAGCCAAAAGCTTCGCCCTAAAATCGCAAACATAATAATGATGACGTAAAGCGAGGGAATGCCGCCCCAAATCTCAATAAAGCGTTGGAAAAACAGATCAATCCAACCGCCAAAGAATCCTTGCACAGCCCCTGCGACGATCCCAATGAGGCTTGAGAGCGTTGTCACAATCAGCGTAAAGATGATAGAGAGGCGAAAGCCATAGATTATCCGCGCCAAGACATCACGTTTCGTGTCATCCGTTCCGAGCCAATTTTGTCCGTTTGGAGGCAAGGGCGCAGCCCCAGGCCGCTCAACGGGTGTATCATAGGAATAAGGGATCAGAGGCCAGAGCGCCCAACCTTTCTCAAAACCTTCGGTCGAGACATCAAAGCGGTTCTCTTTGATCTCTTCGATCATGTCTTCGGGACGGTCAAAACACGCCTCAACACCCCCTGATGCAATGAGACATTGCACAACAGGATCGCTATAAACCGCTTCTGTTTTGAAATCACCGCCAAAGCGTGTTTCTGGATAAAACGTAAAAATTGGGGTAAAAAATTCGCCTCTGTATTTGACGAGGATCGGCTTATCATTGGCCAAAAACTCGGCAAAGAGTGTGAGAACGAAAACGACGCAAAAGATCACCAAAGACCAATAGGCCCGTCGATTTGATCGGAAATTGCGCCAGCGGCGTTGGTTGAGGGGGGACAGGGTCATGCGCTCATCCCTCTCGCCGTTCAAAATCAATGCGCGGATCGACGAACACATACATCAGATCCGAGAGGATCCCGACCACGAGCCCCATAAGGCCAAAGACAAAGAGTGTGCCAAAGATCACAGGATAATCCCGCGCAACAGCCGCCTCAAACCCCATGCGCCCAAGCCCATCAAGCGAAAAGATAGTTTCAATAATCAAAGAGCTGCCAAAAAAGACCCCGATAAAGACACTCGGAAAGCCCGCAATGACAATCAGCATCGCATTTCGGAAAACATGCCCATAAAGGACCCGGCTTTCGCTGAGGCCCTTGGCCTTGGCTGTCATCACATATTGCTTTTGAATCTCATCAAGGAAACTATTCTTCGTCAGCAAGGTCAGCGTGGCAAAGGCGGAAATGGTCGAGGCGATCACTGGCAAAGCGATATGCCAGAAATAATCCGCAATTTTACCGCCAAGCGAGAGTTGGTCGAAGTTTTCCGAAACCAAGCCACGCAGAGGAAAGATTTGATAATAGGACCCGCCAGCAAACAGCACCAAGAGCAAAATCGCAAATAAAAAGCCAGGGATCGAATAGGCCACTATAATGACCGAACTTGTCAACGTATCAAAGCGCGAGCCATCGCGGACTGCTTTTCGGATGCCCAAGGGAATGGAGACGATGTAGGCAATCAGCGTGGACCAGAGCCCAAGTGAAATGGACACAGGCATTTTTTCAAGCACCAAATCAACGACACTGATCGAGCGGAAATAGCTTTCGCCAAAATCAAAGCGCACATAATTCCAAACCATCATCAAAAAGCGTTCCAGAGGAGGCTTGTCAAAGCCAAACTCTTTTTCCAGTTCTGCAATAAACTCGGGCGGCAAGCCTCTTGCGCCGATGTAATCATCGTTTGCTTCGTTTGAGCCACCAGAATCGTCGCCTGATCCTGCAAAGCTTTCAAACACATCGCCCTGCCCTTCGATATTGGCGATGATCTGCTCTATTGGCCCCCCTGGCACAAATTGCACCAAGGCGAAATTGATCACGAGTATCCCAAAAAGCGTCGGGATGACCAGCAAGAGCCGCCGCGCGATATATGCACCCATGTAAGCGTTACCTCAAAACACCAGCGTCTTTTAGCTTTTGCGCTTTCTCTGCGTTATACCACCAATAATCAAGTTGGCCCAAGGCATAGGGAGCAATCGTTTCAGGATGTTCAAAAATATCCCAATAGGCCACACGGTGCGTGGCGTTATACCACTGGGGCACCCAAAACTTATAGGCACGAAGCGCACGATCAAGCGCCATCACGCTGGTCTTGAGGCTCTCTTTATCCTTTGATTGCACGACATGTTCGATCAAGGCGTCAATGCCTTCGGACTTTAGCCCCATCGAATTAAACACCGACTCGTCCGCCGTTTCAGAGCCGAAATATTGTTTAAGCCCTGATCCAGGCTCCAGACTCATCGGGAATTGATCGGTGATAATATCAAAGTCATAATTGCGTGTTCTATCGGTATATTGTGCTGGATCCACTCGATCGTATTTTGCGTCAATCCCAACTGCCTTCAGGTTTTCAACAAAAGGCAGCACGACACGATCAAAGGCAGGGCTGCGCTCCAAGAGCTCAATCGACAATGTTTCACCCGCCGCATTGCGCCGCAAACCATCATCCCCCACGCTCCAACCTGCCTCCTCTAAAAGCTTTGATGCTGCGCGAAGGTTTTTTCGATCTGAGGCGCGCGCTCCAGACGTGATCGCCATCACCGCTTCATCGCTTAAAACACCATCTGGCAGCTTATCCTTGAGCGGCTCTAAAAGGGCAAGCTCTCCCGCGCTTGGCGTCCCTGTTGCCGCGAACTCGGAGTTTTCCCAAAACGAATTCACACGTGCATATTGACCATAAAACAGCGATTCATTTGACCATTCGAAATTAAACAAATGCGCAATCGCTTCCCGTACCCGCACATCTGAAAATTTATCGCGGCGTAGG
>WTIQ01000027.1 GCA_011525185.1 Paracoccaceae bacterium
AACAATGTTTTACGAAAAACTATCAACTGCGCGCGCAGGCGTGAAAAATTTTAATGGCACAAAAGCAATCAATACGCCAATTGATAAGGTCGTGCAAGCGCTCTATGACCCAGCAACATTGGGTCAATGGCTTGCTGGTCTCGTTCATGTTGATGTGCTCTCTCAACAGGGCACAAAACTGTGGGAGGCTGTGCCCGAAGCATTTGAATTTTACCAATTATACAAATTGCAGTCCCCCATTTGGAATCGGGACTATGTGATCTCGGGTCATTGGACACTGGATCGCTTGGCCGATGGTGAAGCGGATCTTTTTCTACAGTCAATTGGACGCTCCGATCATCCGATCAAAAAGGACCGAGTCAGAGGCGCATTGAACTTGCAAGTTTACCGATTAAAAGCGCTTCCTGATGATCAAGGCACTGAAGTTGAAGTCGAGATTAACGTTGATCCTGCGGGAAACTTCCCTGTGTTTATTGTGAATTTATACGGCAGCAAATGGTGCAAAAAGACCTTAGATGCGTTGGGAAAGACGATACATAATATGGGAGCATAAGCGACCTCACTGATTGCTCACATATACATAGACCTTTCTCCTTTGCGCTCTTCACTGTTTTTAAAGCGATGATAGGGTTTTAAACTTGAGGTGCTTGCTGCCATCTGATGATTGAGATCGCAGGAAAACCCATGTTTATCATGATAATTTATTTACCAATTCGTCGACTATAATTCACAATATTGTTTTAAAATTGACAGAATTGTCGCTGACATCCATCTTATTTTGTCCGATAGCTTACCTTATTAAATATTTACTTAACTAATGCTTGCAGACCACAGCAACGATCCGAAACTGGATTTATCATACGGAGGCACTGATGAGACGAATAAATATTCTGACGTGGTTTTGCTTAATTATGACCTTTGCACTTACGACTTTGGGCTCACAAGCCAAAGAGGTGCATGAAACGGCATATTTAGAGCATAACTCGGACTTTATAACGATAAAGTTTGAGTCAATTGATCCTCGTTTGCTGACAAATAAGAAGATACTTGTGCTGCTTATTTTAAACACACCTTATGATGTGCAACTCAAAACCTATGAAATCGCATTGAAACCAATCTTGAGACGGCAATTTGTTTCGATCCCTTTACAATGGTACATTGCACCAACCTCGCACATCGAGGTGCGCTATGTTCCCAAATGGAACGACGATACGAACTGCTTATATACTGGACATAACAAAGCCCAAATTTCAAATTGTTAAAGTGAAGCGTAGAGAAGTGAAAGTTGGCCTCAAACTTAGAGCTGGATCAGCATAAAATCAAAGACCAACAGGGCAAAACCTGAAAGGATGCCAGAAAAAGTAGGTTCCAAGTTAAAAAACTGGAAAAATCAGGCTCACCAGTGAATTCCATTCTAAAGACTTCCGCAATAGAAATTAACATCAAAAACACCCGTCCGTTGGCACCACTGGGCCCC
Source organism: Paracoccaceae bacterium (assembly GCA_011525185.1). Taxonomy (GTDB): domain Bacteria; phylum Pseudomonadota; class Alphaproteobacteria; order Rhodobacterales; family Rhodobacteraceae; genus LFER01. The sequence continues at coordinate 1,478 of WTIQ01000027.1, forward strand.
GACTGCCTGCCCCCTCGGCAGGCGTGTTGTCCATAACTGGGGTTAACTTAGTTTTGGTCGAGCGCCCTAGTCTTTGGGAGAAAACATCTGACATTTATCTCGTGGTAAAGTGAGCCAAAATCGACGCCCCTTTTCGGGAAGAAAGATATGGGGCATCGTTACAACGAGACGAGACCCATCGTCTTCCATTATAAATTCAATCAAGCTTTCGTGCCCCAAAAACCGGCTCTTTTCAACGCGAGCCGCAGAGGGAGCCCCCCTTGACACGGTTGCTGCGGGACCATCGCCGCTTCTGTCAAAATCGATGTGCACATGCTGAGGCCGAAAGACAATTTCCAAAGGTGCCCCATCTGGGAGACCCGGTGCAAAAAAATCGCCAAATTTGGTTTTTGCGAGCGAACCTTTTACATTGGTGTTAATCACGTTGATATCCGAAAAAAAGGCCATTGTTTCGCGATCAATTGGTGCATTATAAACGTTGTAGGGTGCACCCTTTTGTACGATCTCGCCATTGCGCATCAGCGCAATCTCATCTGCCATGCGCATCGCCTCTTCGGGCTCATGGGTGACCAACAAAACAGCAGTCCCTTCATCTTTCAAAATCGCCAGTGTCTCGTCACGAATACCGTCGCGCAGCCGATTATCCAGTCCTGAAAAGGGTTCATCCATGAGCATGATTTTTGGACGCGCTGCGAGTGCACGGATCAGCGCAATCCGTTGCTGCTCGCCTCCAGACAGAACATGAGGGTACTCGTCTATAAAATGCTGAAGATTGACCCGGTTCAAAAGCTGGCGCACGCGCTCTCGTTGCTCCGCCCGTGACCCTTTCATGGCATAGGCTACGTTTTCACCGACACTAAGATGTGGGAACAGAGCAAAGTCTTGAAACATCATGCCAACGGTGCGTTTCTCGGGTGCGATGTGGGTTGTGGGGCCACTCGCCTTGACACCATCGATCAAGATTTCACCACTGTCGAGCTGCTCCAAACCCGCGATAAGACGAAGCGTCGTTGACTTTCCACAACCAGAAGGCCCTAAAAGACAGGTCACCTGCCCCGCTTTGAGACTCAATGAGACCTTAGAAACGATGACCTTTTCATCAATGGATTTGGAAACATCGTTTAATTCAAGACGGGGTCTGTCGTGTTGCACGTGATAACACCATGCTTAAAGGACTGAGGTTCAGACGCAGATCGCGCCCAGCTATAAAGTGGCGTTGATGGCACCACCATCCAACAGGATGTTTTGTCCCACCATGAATTTTGCCTGTTGTGAACATAAAAACGCACAGGCTGCCCCAAAATCCGCTGCTGATCCATAGGTCCCAGTTGGAATTGAGGCCGCACGTTCGGAGGCAATCTCCTCAATAGGCTTTCCTTCGCTGTCCGCGACGGACTGATCAAGGAAGGCAATGCGATCAGTTGCATGAACCCCTGGAAGAAGATTGTTGATATTCACGCCATGCGGCGCAACTTGCCGTGCTGTCCCTGCCACATAACCTGTCAGTCCTGCGCGAGCAGAGTTGGACAGACCAAGTACCGCAATGGGGGCCTTCACGGATTGAGATGTAATATTGACGACACGACCCCATTTTTTTTCAATCATTGAAGGTAATACACGCGTCATAAGCGCGATTGGCGTCAGCATATTGGCGTCAAGCGCCGCCAGAAAGTCGTCTCTTTGCCAATCACTCCACATGCCAGGGGGCGGCCCGCCCGCATTATTAACCAAGATATCGGGCATACCTGCCGCATCAAGGACGCTGTCTTGACCATCCTGCGTTGTAATATCGGCAGCAACGGTTTGCACATTTACGTTATAACGCACTCGGATCTCTTGCGCTGTGTTTTCAAGGGCCTCTGCACCTCGCGCATTTAGGACCAAGTCAACGCCAGCTTCTGCCAATGCAAGCGCGCATCCTCGCCCAAGGCCTTTGCTTGAAGCGCAAACAACTGCTAGCTTACCTGATATTCCGAGATCCATTTACTAACCCCCTAAAAGAAACTTGTTTGAGTTTTTGTGTATCACCGTGTCTGCACAAGGTCGAGACCTGCTTCACACGGCTGAATATTCCCCTATTGCAATTAATACACAGTTTTTGATCCAAAATTTCCTTTGCTTTAATAATTAGAGCGTCATAGGCAAAATTATGTCAGTTAGTCTAAATAAGTTCCTAGTCGCGTGAGCATGGCCACAAAATGAAAAATATTTTGGTATATCCTGCATCACAATTTTGCGTGCGCGAGGGGGCAAACGAAGGTGATGAGCTGTCGATTGCGACAGACGTAAGCTTGGATGACATATATATGCTCCAGCCATTGTCCCGTTTGCAACGGCTAAGCATTCGCATTTCAGACGCAGGTTTGATTGTTGATCCACGCACAGAGATTGGAAACTCAAGTAACGCGGTCTTTATAGACAGCCGCTTGATCTTTATCTCCGACGTGGGAGAAACCATAGAAGCGCTGACCTTGGTTGAAGTCGATGAAAATCAACTCATCAATAATATTTTTTTAATGCCGCTCTCAGAAGTCAACCTTGGCCTAAAATATCAACTGATCGAGATAGATATCGAAACCCAAGCGGAAAGATTCGCACAAACGGGATGCGTCTTTTTCGCAAAGGGGACCCGCATTTCAATACATGACGGCTCTTTGCGTACAATTGAAACATTGACAGCAGGTGACAAAGTGATCACCCGCGATGGGGGGATGCAAGAGATACGATGGATAGGTCATCAAACCGTTCGTGCTGATGGCTAATTTGCCCCTGTGATCATCAAAAAAGGCGTATTGCACAACGAGGCTGACCTTATCCTCAGCCCTGAACATAGATTGTTCATTTTCCAAAGGCAGGACCAATTGGGCACTGGACGCGCCGAAACTCTTGTGCGCGTGCGCCATCTGGTAAACGGCAAGGATGTCGTTCGTATGGACGCAAGCTTCGTTGATTACTATCAAATTCTCTTTGATGAGCACCATATTATCTACGCCGAGGGCATCGCAGCAGAATCGATGCTGTTTAATCATCAAACAAAAGACTCAATTCCCAGCTCCTCCAACATTGGATTAGATCTTCACGAGCAAATGTATCCAGATTTTTTAGAAGCACCTGAAAATTTGTTACGCCGCTCAGATGCAATAGAACGTCTTCGTAAAGCCACGTTAAGCGAGTAACTCTCTCGCCAATCAAAGGTCATTTTAGACAAACTCATTCTTGAAATGACCGCTTTGGCGGCATATACGCAGCGCTATGTTAGATGTCGCAGACAACCAGCCCCCTCTACCGTCAGAGATTGCCCGACGCCGCACTTTTGCGATTATTTCGCACCCTGATGCGGGTAAAACCACTTTGACCGAAAAATTTCTCCTTTTTGGGGGAGCGATACAAATGGCAGGTCAAGTGCGCGCCAAAGGCGAAGCGCGACGCACGCGCTCGGATTTCATGCAAATGGAAAAAGACCGCGGCATTTCGGTATCCGCCTCTGCAATGTCTTTTGACTATAAAAATTATCGTTTTAACCTTGTAGATACACCAGGTCATAGCGATTTTTCTGAAGATACCTATCGCACTCTCACAGCTGTTGATGCTGCCATTATGGTCATAGACGGAGCAAAAGGAGTCGAAAGTCAAACCCGCAAGTTGTTTGAAGTCTGTCGATTAAGAGACTTACCGATTTTGACGTTTTGCAACAAAATGGACCGCGAAAGCCGCGATATTTTTGAAATTATTGATGAAATTCAAGAAAATTTGGCGATCGACGTGACACCAGCGAGTTGGCCAATTGGAACAGGTCAGGATTTTTTGGGATGTTATGACATCTTAAATGATCGCCTAGAATTGATGGATCGAGCGGATCGGAATCGAGTTGCAGAAAGTATCGAAATCAATGGCTTGGAAGACCCACGTCTTGCAGAGTTCATTCCTGCCCATCTGCTTGAAAAACTCCTAGCAGAGGTAGAGATCGCAAAAGAACTCTTGCCAGCCCTGGATGCTCAGGCGCTTTTGGAGGGAACATTAACC
>WTIQ01000134.1 GCA_011525185.1 Paracoccaceae bacterium
GGACTATTTTCTCAGTTATTGAATAATTTTTAATCATTTTAAAATTTTTGCATAATTTTTAATCATTTCTTGTTCGAATCTATAGCCGTATTTCCCCTCCCCAAGGTAGGGATTTTTCTGTAGTCAAATGTCAAAAAGCAATAAGATACAGAGACAATGGCAGGCAACCGTAGAGTTACACCACGCTTAGTGGCAGATAAAAAGCGCCCAACACATCAGCGCCACGGAACTCCGCGTGCGCCTCAACGCGCACCAAAAGCTCCGCGTAAACATCGCAGTCTTATCGCTCGACTGATCAGTGGTTTATTTCGTTTTGTGTTGCGCACGCTGTGGGCTGTTGCATGGCGGTGCGGACTTATCGTATGTCTTCTTGTCGGTCTTTCCGTATTATATTTCGCAACGACCCTTCCAACCCATAAAGAGCTTTTAGACGGGCGTGCCATCGGCTCGGTCACGTTGAAAGACCGAAATGGCGAGGTTTTCGCCTGGCGCGGTGAGCAGTTCGGAGGCATTGCAGATGCACGCAGCATCTCGCCCCACCTCAAAAATGCCATCATTGCAACAGAAGACAAACGGTTTTACTCACATCTCGGGGTTAGTCCCCGCGGTATTGCCAGTGCAATACGCATTAATCTTCGGGAAGGGCGCGGTCCCTTGTCAGGTCACGGCGGCTCCACGATCACCCAACAATCCGCAAAATTGATGTGTTTGGGTACGCCCTATGATCCGCAAGTGTGGAAAACAGAGGGCGCCTATGAAGCAGATTGCAGACGCGTCACGCTTTGGCGCAAAGTCAAGGAGGCCATCTACGCTCTCGCGCTCGAAGCGCGCTACAGCAAAGATGAAATCTTGACGATCTATATGAATAGAACTTTTCTTGGCGCAGGGTCGCGTGGATTTGAAGCGGCTGCACAAAGATATTTTGGCAAATCCGCTTCACAGGTCAATGTCGCCGAAAGCGCCATGTTGGCTGGTCTATTGGTTGCACCGACAAGATACGCGCCCACGAAAAACTTAAAGCGCTCGCAGGATCGTGCACAGGTGATCCTAACGCTGATGCATGAACAAAGCTACATCAGCACAGAGCAACGAGATGCCGCCAAGGCAAATCCCGCGGTTCTCTCTGCGGCGGCACAGGCCAAGGCCGGTGGGTATTTTGCTGATTGGGTCATGCAATCAGGGCCTTCCTACTTTACAAAAAACACGACCGAAGACGTCATTTTGCGTACAACTTTGGATCAAAACATTCAAAAAGCTGCCGAAGATGCGTTAAGATACGTGTTCGATACTAAACTGAAGTCGGGATCTAAGGCGCAAGCCGCCATTGTGGTCATGTCGGCAGATGGCGCTGTGCGAGCAATGGTTGGGGGCCGAGACACCCAAGCTGCGGGTACCTTTAATCGCGCGACCCAAGCACTTCGCCAAAGCGGCTCTGCCTTTAAACCCTTTGTGTACGCAACAGCACTGGATTTGGGATACTCGCCAAACGATATCATACGCGATGAACCTATTACACTCTCGATACCAGGATCTGGCGCATGGTCGCCGAAAAATTATTCACGCGACTACAAAGGCGATGTGACACTCACAGAGGCGTTTGGCCAGTCTCTCAATATACCTGCGGTCAAACTGTCCGAGGCTGTGGGACGCGCAAATGTACGCAGTGTCGCCGCTGGCTTTGGGCTTACAACAGACCTTGCTCACGGACCAGCCATCGCGCTTGGCGTATCTGAAAGCACGCTGATAGAAATGACGGGCGCCTACGCTGGTATTTTAAACGGTGGCTCCTCCGTAACGCCCTATGGCCTCACTGACCTTCGGTTGGTTGGGGACGAGACTGCCCTTATGGGCGCAAGTGGCGGTATAGGCGAACGCGTCATTCAAGAGCAAGCAGCCAAGCAATTGACCTATATGATGTTACGCGCCGTTCAAGACGGCACTGGGCAAAGGGCACAGATGCAAGGCTGGGACGTCGCAGGCAAAACAGGAACCACGCAAGCCGCGCGCGATGCCTGGTTTATTGGCTTTACCGCCGATTTCGTCACAGGTGTCTGGATGGGCTATGATGACAATACGCCATTGACTGGAACCACAGGCGGTGGATTGCCAGCCGATATTTGGCGGGAGACTATGCTGCGTGTCCACGCAAATAACAGTCCAAAACCGTTGCCACTGATCATACCAAAAGAGTTACCATATCAAAATCCACGTCACATTGACACAAAGGACGACGCAAATTCAGGACGAAACGAGCCAAGCGCCATAGAAAATTTCCTGCGTCAACTCTTTGGCGGCGGATCAAACTGACTTTTGTAATTCTCTGATAAGCGCGTTTATATCGCCTTTATGTCGATCGAGCTTTGCCTCTATCTCAGTTCTTTCGGCAAGCAGCATATTGATGCCCTCGACAAAAATATTGAAAAACAGCGGCTCCCCAGAACGGTCCGACACAAGGAAAACAAGATCATAGCGCCCTTGGCCACGCACAACCGCATCAGCCTTCACTTCATAAAATTTGCGCACCTTACGCGAAGACTTTACTTCGATCTTTCCGCCTATGAATTCGCGAAACCGAGAGCCATATTTTTTTGAAATATATGACGTAAAGGTCTTGGTAAAATTCTTGATCTCAGACCCCGAAAAGCTGCGCGCTTCACGCCCCAAAGCGTATCGCGCAATCATATTTGTATCTGCGTATCGACGAAAAATCTGCTCAAAGGCTTTAACGGTTGCCGACTCACTCTTGTTCGAAGCAATAACGGCGTTAATTTCCGCAGCGACAACATTTACATAATTTTCCGCGTCTTTTTGCGAAAAGGCCAACGCTTGCGCGCCAAACATGGCAAAACCAGCTGATGTACCTAAAAAAACCCGACGGTCCATTTACTCGTCCCCAAATAAATCATCATATGGATCAATATAGTCGTCATCGCTTATACCATCCAGCTCAAAGCGTCGAGACTGTAAGTAAAAGAGCTTGAGCTGTTCATAGCTATCGGTGCTTTCATGCATCAATTCAGAAATTGTATCATCAAATTCACCGCGCGCATTTAGCCCGTCGGTGACCATAAAACCACTTCGCGCAACAGATAACTCTTCGCTTGGTATGGTTCTTAATGGATTAAGCGCCACATCTGCCACACGGCCTACCGCATCACGTCCCGTCGAGGGACCCAAAAGAGGCAAAACGATATAAGGGCCTTCAGCAACACCCCAAAGATGCAAGGTTTCACCAAAATCTGTCTCGTCCCCATCGATACCTAAATCTTGGGCTGGCGTGCCCAGACCACCGATACCAATGGTCGAATTCACCACGAATTTGACCGAATTTTCGACAGCCATATCAAGCTTGCCCTGAAGGATATTGTTCGCGACATCCAGAGGCGTTTTCAAATTATCCGACATGTTGCCAAAGATTGCGCGAACATCATCGTTTACATAGTTTACATAAGCCAACGAAACTGGCCGCAGCACATTGCGATCAAGGCTTGTATTAAACGCATGTGTTTTTCTGTTTAGCGGCTCTAAAGGGTCATTGTCCTGCGCATCACCAATATCGCTACAGGCTGCAAGTGGTACAATAAAGCCCAAGAGCACAACCTTGAACCAAGCGCGCTTGCTCATTAAAGTCTTACTCCTTCATCCCTTGGACCAGCTAAACAATCCATAATTGAATCTCTACCCTCTACGTGAAATAAACGCAGTGTGAATGAAAAAATTGTCCGCTTTACCGTAATTAGAGTAAATTTGTGTCCATTCTACAATGATTTTCAATGGTCTTATGCCTAAAAAAGATCTTGACCCAAAGAAAGATAAACATGGCAGCAGAATATAAAGCGCGTGGCCAATCCGAATTAAAGCAAATCCGCAAACAAAGTCGCACGCTCTATTGGTTTGTTGCACTCTTCAGCATCTTTGCGAATCTACTGATGCTCACTGGTCCGCTCTATATGTTGCAGGTGTATGACCAGGTTCTCGGCAGCCGCTCTGAGGCCACGCTGGTCGCACTTTCGCTGATTGTTGTCTTTCTCTATGCAATGATGGGTATTCTCGATTTCACCCGTGGGCGTGTGATGTCTCGCGTTGGGGCTCGATTTCAGACCAGTCTGGATAAGCGCGTCTTTGACGCCGTCATGCGAAAATCGGCCATTAAACCAGATGAAAGATAAGATACTGGCCTAAAGGATTTAGAATCGGTCCAAAAATTGATGACCTCACCAGTCCTGATGGCCTTTTTCGATTTACCATGGACGCCAATATTTCTATTCGGCATTGCAATTTTTCATCCGTGGCTGGGAATGCTGGCCGTGGCTGGCGGGTTCGTTTTAATCATTGTGGCCGTTTTAAACCAAATCATGACTCGCGAGCCACTCGGTCAACTGAGCCAAGCGGTATTTCGCTCCGAGCGCATGGGCCTGCAAATCCGAACGGAGGCAGAGATGATTCGTTCGCTTGGAATGAGCGAAGCCAGTTTTGCCCGCTGGGAAGAGGCGCGTAATTCAGCATTAGATCATGAGATCAAAAGCAGTGATTTACGAGGCACCTTTACCGCGACAACCAAAACATTCCGCCTCTTCTTACAATCCGCTATGCTGGGCTTAGGCGCCTACCTGGTCCTACAAAACGAGTTGACGCCAGGGGCCATGATTGCAGGTTCGATTTTACTCGGCCGCGCGCTTGCGCCCGTCGAATTGGCTGTTGGCCAATGGGCACTTGTCCAACGCGCCCGAAAGGGGTGGGACAGTTTATCAGAATTGCTAGGCGAGGTCCCACCCGAACCAGAGCGGACACCGCTCCCTATTCCCAAGGCCAAGGTTGAGGCGCAATCTCTTATTGTAATTCCCCCTCGTGAACAGCAGGCCGCTTTAAAATCGGTCAGCTTTTCAATTCCCCCTGGTAGCGCTGTTGGCGTTCTCGGACTTTCGGGGGCGGGTAAATCAACACTCGCGCGTGCATTAACTGGCGTATGGCGTCCAGCAGGCGGGAAAATTAGACTAGATGGCGCGTCTCTGGACAATTACGAGCCTGATGTACTGGGCAAACATATCGGTTATCTGCCACAAAGAGTGCAGCTCTTTGAAGGCACAATCGCAGAAAATATCTCTCGCCTCTCACCAAATCCCGACCCAGAAGCGATTATCGAAACTGCTCAAAAAGCAGCAGCACATCAGATGATTCTAAAACTTCCAGATGGCTATGACACGCAAGTCAGCGCAACAGGCGGACGCCTTTCGGGAGGGCAAATCCAACGTATCGGCTTGGCACGTGCACTTTATGGCAATCCAGTCTTGTTGGTTTTGGATGAGCCAAATTCAAACCTTGATAATGAGGGAAACAATGCCCTTAACATTGCCATTCGCACCATGAAGGCCGAACAGAAAAAGGTCATGATTATGGCCAATCGTCCAGCCGCTATTCAAGAATGTGACTTGCTACTCGTCCTCGATTAAGGCGTCAAAACGGCCTTTGGACCCAAACAGGATGTGC
>WTIQ01000204.1 GCA_011525185.1 Paracoccaceae bacterium
GTATGGCCGTATCCTTAATTTACTCCATTTTCGACAGCTTCGGCTCGGGTATTGCCTCGGAAAAATATGGCATTTTGTTACAAAACCGAGGTGCAGGTTTCAGTCTCAAATCAGGTCATGCCAATGAATTGATCGGTGGAAATCGTCCTATGCACACCATCATTCCCGCGATACTTCAAAAAGACGGGCAAACCATGATGCCGTTCGGAGTTATGGGGGGACAATACCAATCTACGGGTCATGCAAGATTTGTGACCAATTTCGTGGATTTCGGCCTCTCCCCTCAAGAGGCGATTGATGCTCCGCGCAGTTTTGCGGAAGACAACATTCTCAAGGTCGAACGTGGGTATGCGCCAGAGGTCGTTCAATCACTGTCTGACATGGGCCACGATATTGTGCAGGACATGGAGCCCATCGGAGGGGCACAGGCTATTCAAATCCACGAGAATGGTGTTTTAGAAGGCGCCTCTGACCCTAGAAAGGATGGCTGCGCGCTCGGGTATTAATCTGACAAAACGCCTAATTCAGGTTAAAGTGAAGCGGGTAGTGGCCGTCTTCGAACGGTCCGAACAAATCTGGAATGTCAGGGTGACCAACAGGCTCGCCAGAGATATCCGCCACTAAGTTTTGTTCCGACACATAGGCCACATAAAAACTATGGTCGTTCTCAGCAAGCAGATGGTAGTAGGGTTGCTCTTTCTTGGGACGACTGTCTTCGGGAATAGACTGATACCACTCCTCGGTATTATTAAATTCAGGATCGACGTCAAATACCACTCCGCGAAACGGATGTTTCTTGTGTTTGACAACTTGTCCTAAACGATATTTAGCGCAATGCGTTTCCATAGGTCTTCCCTCATAGGCCGTGTATAAACGTTTCGCTGTGCAAATGTCTATTGGTTAGGTCACTATTTTTGCGAAACATTGTGTAACGGGGCATGCAACAATCACGCGCATGCTTTCTTGCAATATCAGGCCATTCCAACGGGCAATCTCTAATACTATTGCTCCTCTTAGGTAGGCAGAAGTCCGCTAAAAGGACCTTTGGTTTTTTCAGCTTTTCGGGTATAATAAGTAAAAAAAGAGCGGGTCTAAAGATAATGAAAAAAGCAATCTTGAGCGGTATATTTTTCCTCATTCTAGGGTCATGTGGCGTGGTGTCGTCGGGTACACCGCCGCGTAATCTGGATAATGCCTGTGCAATTGTCCAACAAAGACCCAATTATTTGCGTGCATTCAAAGCAACCGAGCGAAAATGGGGCGTTCCTGTCCATGTGCAAATGGCTATCATTCATCAGGAGAGCAGTTTTCGCAGCAATGCGAAGACCCCGATGCGATATTTCTTGGGGGTTATCCCACGCGGCCGCCAAAGCTCGGCTTTCGGTTACGCACAGGCATTGGACGGAACATGGGAAGAATACAAGGCGAAGACAGGTCGCTTCATTGCAAGGCGCAGCAATATCAGAGATGCAACGGACTTCATGGGCTGGTATATGAACAACACCAAAAAGCGGAATGGAATCGCCCTTTCAGACACAAAAAATCAGTATCTGGCATATCATGAAGGACAAACTGGCTTTGCGCGTGGCACCCATCGACGCAAATCTTGGCTCTTAAATGTCGCCAACAAAGTGAAATCACGAGCCTCAATGTATAACAGACAATTACGACAGTGTGGGCGCGCCTAGAGCATATTGAGCAAAAGCGGGTAACGGATTGGCGGTTCGAACATGCGGTACGTCAATAAGTGGGAGCGTAATTCACAATAGCGCGCTGTGCGTTTCTTGTCTCTCGGGCGTGGTGTTTTTCGCCTTTAAACTGTTTAGAGTCGTAGACTCCCGACAAAATAACTTAATCAAAAGAAAGTCGCTTCGCGAGAGGCTTATCCATAGGCTGACTGCCTGATAACTTCCCCCTATGAGACAGGGTGCTCATTTCAAAATGAGCATGAAAATATGCAGAACACTATGAAAGTGAATTAAGGTTATTTATTACGCTCGTTTTTGTTTAATTGAATGTTGAACATAGCATCATTCAATTTTTTTCCTGTGGCCATGTCATTTAAAACGACCACGGTTTCTTCGCCATTCTGATCACGGATCACCCATTGACGAAGCTGTGGACCATCTGGCGTGAAAACAAGCGCCATTTTTCCGCGTTCAGGATTTTCTGGATCTTGGACTGTCAGAATAGTGGAGGTTCCGTCAAAATTATGGCCTGCAACCAGTTTGTTGCGTTTCAAATCTATTTTGTCATCCAAGATGAGGGACAAGGGTGTTTTATTCAGTGGATAACTTTCTGGGCCTGCATTTCCCTTGGGGTCAAAAATTGCCAGCTGACCGCCTGAGGCAAGGACAAGAGCATCATTTGGGGGATCATACTCGAAACGAATGCGTCCAGGACGTTTGATAAAAAGAGCACCCGTCGACAAAGAGCCGTCAGAACTGATTTGCGTGAATTTAGCCTCGACGGTTTTTAAACCGTCTAAATAAGACGATAACCGATCAATGCTGATTTTTTCTGCAACAAGAGGGGACGCACAAAGAAGAACGCTCCCCCATATCAACCAAGACGCAACTCTTTTCATAAGCGTGACACTAATCAATCAAGTATTTTGGTCCAGTAGATTCGGATAATCTTAACTAAGATCGGCAAATTATTGCTGTTCAGGAACCAATATTTCACGCTTTCCCACGTGGTTTGCAGGAGAAACAAGGCCTTGATCTTCCATTTGCTCCACCAATCTGGCTGCTTTATTGTAACCAATCGCTAGTTTGCGTTGAATATAGCTGGTTGAGCATTTGCGGTCTCTAAGAACGATAGCAACGGCTTGATCGTAAAGTGCATCTTCGCCATCTGTATTTCCACCCAAGCCCAGAACTTCATTGATCGAGTTTTCTGTATCTTCCTCGGGACCATCCACAACACCGCTCTTGTATTCAGGCGGACCGAAGGCTTTTAGGTGGCTCACGACTTCTTCGACTTCCTCGTCACTTACAAATGGTCCATGACAGCGCGTTATCTTGGAGCCTCCTGCCATATAAAGCATATCCCCCATACCCAAGAGTTGCTCTGCCCCCATTTCACCCAAAATCGTGCGGCTGTCGATTTTACTTGTGACTTGAAATGAAATACGGGTGGGAAAATTTGCTTTAACCGTTCCTGTAATCACATCGACCGAAGGTCGCTGTGTTGCCATGATCAGGTGAATACCAGAGGCCCGCGCCATCTGTGCCAGACGTTGAATACAGGCCTCAATTTCCTTACCTGCGACCATCATCAGATCTGCCATCTCATCGACAATGACCACGATGTAGGGCATCTTTTCAGGCTCGAATTGCTCTGTCTCAAAGACTGGTTCGCCTGTTTCATCATCAAAACCCGTCTGAACGGTTCTGCTGAACAGCTCGCCTTTTTTCAAAGTATCCTCTACTCGGCTGTTATACCCGTCGATATTACGAACTCCCATCTTCGACATTTTGCGATAGCGTTCTTCCATTTCACCGACGACCCATTTCAAGGCGACAACCGCTTTTTTGGGATCGGTCACAACGGGGCTAAGCAGGTGTGGGATGCCATCATAAACACTCAGCTCCAGCATTTTGGGATCGATCATAATCAATCGACATTCGTCTGGCGTAAGTTTGTAAAGCAGTGACAAGATCATTGTGTTGATTGCAACAGATTTACCAGATCCCGTTGTCCCCGCGATCAAAAGGTGGGGCATCTTTGCCAAGTTAGAGACGACAGGCTCACCGCCAATATCCTTGCCCAAGGCAATGGGCAGTTTCTGGTTGCCATCCCCAAAAAACTTAGAGGCTAAAATCTCGCGTAAAAAGACCTTCTCGCGGTTTTCATTTGGCAATTCGATACCAATGACTGTTTTGCCAGGGATTGTCGAGACGCGCGCCGAGAGCGCTGACATGGAGCGCGCTATATCATCCGACAAGCCAATCACACGACTTGCCTTGAGACCTGGGGCAGGCTCAAGCTCATACATTGTGACAACAGGCCCAGGGCGAACCGCAACAATTTCACCACGCACTCCGTAATCATCAAGGACGGACTCTAACAGGCGTGCGTTTTCTTCCAGAGCATCGTCGGATAGATGATGCGTGTTAACTTCTACTGGAGCCGCCAAAAGCCCAAGCGGAGGCAATTCATATTGCGCCTGCGTGTCTTCAAATTGAAGACTAGGTTGAGCCTCGCGTGTGGCACGCGATGAGGGGAGGATTTTTTTACGCACTGGCGTCTGGACGACCTTTCTAGCCGCTGCGGCAGAAACCTCGAGAGGTGCATGTGTCGGAGCGCTGGAGTGGAAGGGTGTCATTTCGTTGGGCACATGATCGTGGGGCACCCGATAGAAAGGGCTTGGATCGTGATAATGCATATCCTCATGTCCAAAATCATCTTGGAACGCATGCGCGTCTTCGGCAGCATTCATGGGGTCAGGAATAGAGCTCCACTCCTCATGCATTTGCGCACCTTCAGGATGCCTTTGACTAGGGCGCCCGACAGTCGGCTCAAGACGTTGGTGTGATCGACCTTCACTTTGATTTTCAACAGCCTCGGAAGTGTGGTCATCTTCTACAACAAGCGATTGCCCACGACGTACACGCGATTTGATCACATTGCTGATTTTGGCCTGAATGCGATCATCCCCTGGCATTGCATCAATCTCAACCCCAGAATACTGATCGACAAGCTCTGGCTCTGGCATGCGATCATTGCGCTTGATTAAGCTTGGCATAAGCCCCATGAAGCCAGATTTTTCTTTTGCCGGCTGAAACTTGGGATCAGGAGATGGCTCAAATATTGGATTATCAGGGGCAGGCGGCAACGGAAAGCTTTGGCTATATTCTTCTGGGCGAGGTTCAGAACTTGACATCGGCGCTGGCGCACGTGGAGTGCGGTTTTCCCGCATAGTCTGACGCTCGGCTGAAAAACGCGATACTCCTGCTGCTCCGCGCCCCAAAAGCGCGACCAATGTGGCATAAACAAGCACGAGCCCCATAATCAAAAAGCGTAACGAACGAGATATTTCTCTATTGGTAAACCCAAGACAATAAAGGGTGATGGCCAAAAATAAGGTCCCAACCAAAAAGGACACAAGGGTCACATTCAGGGCTGGACTGAATGGCATTAGGATCAAGAGCTGCCCGAGTAAGGTATCGCCAAAAAGGCCACCCATACCAAAGCTATGGCTCCATGAGGCGGCGGGGACCAAGCTTGCGCAATAGAGCGACATGAACGCGATGGAAAAAGGTGCAAATATCAGACGGCCAAGGGCACGGTCTGACCCACGGTGAAAAACCAAACGCATACCCCAAACAACTGCAAAAACGGAAAAAGACCAACTCGCCATGCCCAAAATTAGCATAATCGGAGCAGCAAACGACGCACCAGCGACCCCCAAGATATTCTGCACAGGAGCATCGGTTGCGGCTAACCAGCTTGGATCTTCGGGGGAATAGCTATAAAC
>WTIQ01000353.1 GCA_011525185.1 Paracoccaceae bacterium
CGCCAAAGGTCGCCGCCCAAGCTTTTATGCCATTTGCTCACCAGTGCATCCGTTTCAAGCGTCACGGAATTGACCACAAGTCGCACCCCTTGCTCACAAAGCTTGCTCACAGTCTGCAACAGTTCTTCGCTCAAACCGCCACCAATAAAGACGGCATTGGGGTGCGCGAGATTGGATAGACACTCAGGCGCACGTCCTTCGATGGTCTGCAATCGATCCATGCCCAGGCGATCTGCATTTCGGGTTATACGTTCTAAGCGCGTACTATGCTGTTCGATGGCGATGGCTTTGCATCGGGGGTGGGCGCGGAGCCATTCGATGGCAATGGAGCCAGACCCACTACCAATATCCCACAAGAGTTCCCCCGCCTTGGGGGCAAGCGTGGAGAGGGTGATTGCGCGGATGCGTCGCTTGGTAATTTGACCGTCATGCTCAAAGGCATCGTCTGCCAAACCACTGATAAAGGGCAGGGCGCCTTCACCTTCGGCTTCAATGCCTAGAATGACGGGATGCATGACATCCTCTAGGTCATATGCAGAGGCACGACATTTTCGTATTCGCTGAGATGCACCGCCTAAGGCTTCTAGGATCGTGCACCTGCTGTCACCAAATCCGTTTTCCAAAAGAAAGAGCATTGCGTCTTTGACATGCGCCCCGTCTCTCAACGTAACAAATAAGCGTTCCTTTGTGCTAAGGTGAGAGCGGAGGCGCGACAAGGGTGCGGCGTGAAGCCCTAAGCATGTGGTCTCTTCCAAGGGCCAGCCCAGTTCTGACGCGGCGCGTGAAAAGACCGACACGCCTACAATGCTATGCCATTCGTGACGTTCGATGTGGCGAGTGATTGTACGCCCCGCACCATACCAAAACGGATCACCAGAAACCAACATCACGCAGGCTTCTCCACGGTGTTGCAGCAGTTCAGGAATGCCATCTGCAAAGGGGATAGGCCACACCCTGATCCTTTTGTCATCAGGATTTTCAAGCAGATCGATGAGACGCTTTGCGCCATAAATCTTTTTTGCCGTCTTTATCGAATTTAAACTTGCAGGTGAGAGGCCATCTGCGCCATCTTCGCCCATGCCGATAAATGTTAACCAAGGCTTTTTAGACATGCGCAGAAACCTCTTGATATTGGCGGGAACCAGTGAAGCGACCCGCTTGGCGCAGGTTGTGAGTGAGGCAGGAATTCCTGCGACGCTGTCTTATGCGGGCCGCGTTGAGCGCACGAAAGCGCAACCCTTGCCCAAACGCATTGGGGGTTTTGGCGGTGTTGCTGGTCTGATTGAGTATCTGCGCGAGGCAGAGGTGAGCCATGTCATCGATGCCACGCATCCTTTTGCGGCGCAAATGAGCCGGAATGCCGTAGACGCTTGCGCCGCTGCTGGTATCCCGCTGGTCGCGCTGACGCGATCTCCTTGGATCAAACGAGCGGGTGATCTTTGGACTTCGGTGCACAGTATTGATGCGGCTGTCTCTGCTTTGCCGATGAGTGTGCGCAGTGTTCTCTTGGCAATTGGACGGATGCACTTGAACTCCTTCGCAGAGCGCCCCCAACATCACTATATCTTGCGTCTCGTTGATCCGCCCGCCTCTGACATTTTCTTGCCCTCCTATCAAGCAATTGTCTCGCGGGGGCCGTTTACGCTGGAGGGCGACCGCCAGTTGATGCAAGAGCATGCAATCGATTTCGTTGTCTCCAAAAATGCAGGCGGTGCGAGTTCTCGCAGTAAAATTGATGCTGCGCGTGATCTTGGATTGCCCGTTATCATGATCGAGCGACCCATTGTGAATCGAGAACGCTTGGAATTTGAGCGCGTTGAAGATGTTATGCAATGGCTGTTTCATGCCAGCACTGACCTTGGGGTGTAAACGAAGGGTCGTCCAGACGCACGTTCGATAAGGCGGGTTTGCGATGAACCCACTAGCACGACGGTGCGCATATCGGCCATGTCGCTTCGTGCATCGGGGAGTGCTACGATCTTGAGCTCTTCTTGAGGGGTGCTGACAGCGCGCGCAAAAATGAGGGGTCGGCGATCTTGGCAAGTCTCTTTCAAGATCTGCAAGACACGCTCAAAGCCCGTGGGTCGCGATTTTGAGCGTGGATTATAAAACCCCATCGCAAAATCAGCCTCAACCGAAAGCCTTATTCTTTTTTCAATTAAATCAGAGGGTTTTAAGTTGTCGCTCAAGTTGATTGCGCAAAAATCATGGCCCAAAGGGGCACCCGCTCTGGCCGAGGCTGCAAGCATCGCGGTGATGCCGGGTAAAACGTCAATATCGAGATTTGCCCAAGTGTCGGGATGCTCTTCAACCGCTTCAAAGACCGCAGAGGCCATCGCAAAGACCCCCGGATCGCCTGAGGACACAACTGCAACCCGTTGGCCTTGGCTGGCAAGGGTGAGCGCCAGACGGGCACGTTCAAGCTCAACACGGTTGTCACTGGCATGCAATGTAAGCCCATCGCGCGGTACAATCCTTTTTACATAGGGAATATAGCCAATGACATCTGTGGCCTCTGCCAAGACATCTTGCGCCTCTGGCGTGACAAGACCATCGCTTCCTGGTCCAAGGCCTACGATTTTAACCCATCCCGTCATGGACGACGTCCCTCTCCATGCACCACAATAATAGAGAAATACGGCTTGCGGCCCTCAGACACGTCACTGAGTTTTAAAATCCTTTGCCCTTCCATAGAGGCAAATTCGACCATCCAAGCGCGCTCGTATTTCCCAGCGTCTTTGAGTGCTTGACAGATTTTATCAAAATTACCGCCTATTTTCATAACGACCAGAGCATCTGTCGCTTTTATATGTCTGCATAAGTCTTCTTCAGGCAATGTCCCTGCCAAGACGGTTAAGACGTCATCCCCCCATGTGATCGGTTGCCCCGTGGCTGTCCAAGCTGCTGACATGCCCGTTATTGCGGGAATAACTTCTATTGGTTGGCTGTCCTTTAGCCTTTCATAAAGATGCATAAAGGAACCATAAAAAAATGGATCTCCTTCGCAGAGAATACCCACCTCATGCCCTTGATTGGACAGAGCACGCAAATGCGCGGCGCTCTCGTTATAAAAGGCCGCAAGGCTTTCTCGATAGGGGGCGCTGTCTGGTGGCAACTCTGTTGTGATCGGATATTCCATTGCAAATTCGCTGACGCTCTTTTTCATGAACGCAGCCGCAATTGAGCGGGCATGGCCCTTTGCGCCGCGTTTGCGGAAATAGGCAAGATGATCCACGCGCTCAAGGACACGCCGCGCCTTGACGCTCATAAGGTCGGGATCTCCGGGACCAAGGCCGATGCCATATATGATACCCTGAGCCGTCATCTTGCGTGAATTTCTTCGCGGTGCGCAATCGCATTGACCGCAGCGACTGTAATGGCGCTTCCGCCCAAGCGACCTTTGACAATAACACAAGGAGCAGGTTGATCCGCCCACAAGGCGTCTTTGCTCTCCACGGCTCCAACAAATCCTACAGGACAGCCAATGATTGCCGCTGGACGGGGGCAGTCTGCGTCTTCGAGCATATTGAGCAGATGGAACAAAGCTGTTGGCGCATTGCCAATTGCGACAACCGCCCCTTGCAGATGGGGGCGCCATAGTTCAAGCGCGGCTGCGGAACGGGTTGTCCCCATGTCTTTTGCCAACTGGTGAATGCCCTCGGCGTGAAGCGTGCAAATGACTTCATTTTCACGGGGAAGTCGGGCCCGCGTGATACCCTCTGAGACCATCCGCGCATCACATAAGATGGGCGCGCCTGCCTCTAGGGCGTTTTGGGCTCTATGGACGAAGTTATCCGAAAAATGAATGAATTGCGCCAAGTCTACCATGCCAGCGGCATGGATCATCCGCACGGCGACGCGCTCTTCTTCCACGGCGAAGCGGGCCAAATCGCTTTCCGCGCGGATAATGCGAAAGGATTGTTCGTAAATCGCCGCGCCATATGTTTCATAGTTGTAAGGCATCAGGATGAATTCACCATGTTTTCAATGGCCTCCAGAGTGATATTGTTTTGACTGGGCTGATCCCAAGCTGTCCCTCCTTTGACAAGGGAAAAATGGTTTCCCTCACACAAAAACGTCTGGGTTGCCGCCCGAGGAAAGGCGCAGCCCTTTGTGCAACCTGAGATATGTACCGTCTCGCCCGCTTGAGGCCTGAGCCGCTCTGCGATCTCTCGTGTCTTCCCGTTAGCGCTTGCACAGTTCGGGGCGCCGACACAGGCAAATACCCGCGTTCGTGGATTATCTTGGGCCAAAATAAATGCAGAAGCATGTGCAATATCATGACTGTCGATTATAAGGCTGCGCCAAGGTGTGAGCCGCACCTGTGTTGCCGATGAGGAGGAAAGCGCGTCATGGAGGTCTGTTGCTTTGATCCGCCCAAGCGGCACTCCGATGACCTGCCAGTCCTTGTGCACTCCCAATTCCATTGGCTGATTTTCACCGCTCACAGGATCTCGCGTGAATTTTTCAGGCAAGGATTTTGCCCCAAGAAGTGTGCGCATGCGGCGATGCTCGCTTGTGTGATGCTCTGCAAACCAGTGGGTCAATTGGTGGCAGGTTTTGATCATATCATCTTCGTTGACGCGCAGACCTAAGGGACTGCTATCTGCATAAACAAGGAAACTTCCGCTCTCATGCTTCTCAACTCGTATATCGGCGGGCACCTCTTTCAAGCGGGAAATGGCACCCGTATCCAAGGCAAAGCCGAATTTTGAGGGCAAGTCGGGCAGTTCTGCGAGGGATGCTTTAAACGCCTCTGCGAGGCGCTGCGTCACATCTCCTTGGCTCCAGTCAGGTGCGACACAGAGGTTACTGCCTGTTTTGGCTTCAAGAGCCTCATCAATGAGTTCCAGATCTGCCAAGTTCCCAAGAAGCTGGTCAAAGTCATGCTCTGCAATCCCGCGCAGTTGAAGATTGCCCCTATTGGTTAATTCAAGTTCCTCAGACGCGAAGCGTTCTGAAAGCTCGCAAAGCTTCAGCACTTGCTCACGGCTCAGTTCTCCCAGCCAAGGGCGCAGACGCAGGATCAGACCATCTTCTGCTTGCATTGGCCTTAGGGCACTGGGGCACCATCCTTTGATGTTGGAACGCGCCTCCATCACAAGCGCTCCAAAACCGCAAGGGTGGAGTTGCGGCGCGAAGTCCAAAGACCGGCCTCCAAGAGCGCTTGGAAATTCGCTTTCATCGCATCATATGCCTCTGGGTTTTCGCTCTTTAAAAAGCTGACTGTTTCAGGATCACCTAAAGTTGCGTCAAAATATCCTTCGAAGTGATGAGCGCCTACGACGCCAGCGAGATTGGCAAACCCTGCCATGTGATCCAAGGTCGCTGCGATCTCGGCCGCGCCTCTGAAGCCGTGACGCTTCATGCCAGCGATCCAATTGGGATTAATCGCGCGTGATTGCACAACACGTGCTACTTCTTCTGCGAGGCCGCGTGCCTTGGGC
>WTIQ01000037.1 GCA_011525185.1 Paracoccaceae bacterium
ACATATCGGAGAAGAAATCAGTCTCGCCCAAGCATGGTTTCCAGTCGCGGCAGTGATTGGCGTCATTGGCCTTGTCCCTGGTATGCCCACAGCCCTCTTTGGTGGCATGGCGATTGCTGCTGCTGGTATCGGCTTTATGATCATGAGGGCCAAGCGATTGCGTGAAGCCCCTTCAGCCATTGAAGATCATTTTGATGATCTTGAAGAAGATGAAGACGTGGGCATCAATGTCAGTCAAATTGCCGATAATTCACGCATCTCAGTTATTCTCAGCTATCCCCTTATCACAATGGTTGAGGATGAGGTGAACGGACTCTTGGTGCGTCGCATCGCAACTATCCGCAAAGAGATCTCTAAGGCGCTCGGTTTTGTCATCCCCAGCGTTCGTATTAAAGATGATCTCAACCTAGAACCTAATTTCTATCAGATTAAAATCGGCCAGCGCATTGTTGCGGAAGACAAGGTCTATCCTGGCCGCCTCCTTACAATACCAACGGGGGATGCGACCATTGCAATTGATGGTGAAAAAGTGGTTGAGCCAACATTTGGGCTTGACGCCTATTGGATCACAGAAGAGCAGAAGACCTTAGCCGAAGCGCGCGGATACGTGGTGGTTGAGCCAGAGACCGTACTGACCACACAGCTTACTAAAGTGATTGAAAGCCATGCTCACGAACTTATCGGGCAAGACGACATCAAGCAGATGGTGGACCAACTGGGTGAGGAAAGCCCCTCGCTCGTTGAATCTGTCGTGCCAAAACTAATCCCCTTTCATAATTTAACCGCCGTTCTCAAGAAACTGCTGGAAGAGCAATTGCCAATCACCGATATGCGTAAAATATTGGAGGTGCTGTCTGAGCTGGCGGGACGTAACCTCAGTATACCTGATACCGCAGAATCGCTTCGTCCAAACTTGGTACCGCTTCTTTTGCAGCGGCTTGTTCCACACAAAGACGCAATTCCTGTTGTCACACTTGAACCCTCCTTTGAGAACATTCTCATCAATACGGACAGACAAAATCAGCAGGAAGAGCTGCTCATTGACGCAAACCTGTCACAAAATCTAATCACCAAGCTCTCTGATGTGGTCGAAGAACAAATGGCACTGAGCAAAACGCCATTTCTGATCGTCTCCCCGATTATCCGCAGAAAACTCGCCAAACTGGTGCGCGCTCACATGGCAGATTTGAACATTCTGTCATTCACAGAGCTTCCTGAAAGCAAAAAAGTCGACGTCGTCGCCACCATCACTGGGCCCGAACAAGAGACCTAAAGTTCTGAGAGGAAAGGACTGACACCATGTCACATAATTTGATTTTCCGTGCATCAGATACGGCAACCGCTCTCGAGAAAGTTCAACATTCTCTGGGTCCAGATGCCTATATTATCGATATCAAAAATGTGGGTCAGGGTGTTGAGATTACTGCCTCACGTGACGAACCGATCATGCGGTCGCCCCAAACACAAGTTGATCCGCGAAAATCATTATCATTGGCCAAGAATAAGCTGTCAAAGTTGACATCAGATGATCCCACACAGACCACCCCTGCCCCGTCTGATGAGATCAACACCTCGCCAAAGGAGACGCCGCTCACTCAAGTGCTCGCGGATGCGCCGATTAAAAATGTGTTTAGCGACGAAGAATCCCTGACCGAACCAGCCTCTAAAGCGCCGCTCAAGGATTTTGACACTACAAATGTGCTTAGGCTAACACCAAATGTTGAAAAGGAGCCTGTCAAAACCAGAGCAGCATCATCAAATCAAAATAAGTCACCCCTCGTACTGGAAAATAAATATGGCTTTGGCGACTTACGCTCATTCGGCCTTAGCAATGCATTCATTGGTCGAGAGTTTGGCCTTCAGGAATTCGACGGAACAGTGACGCGTGATGATTTGATCGACGGGTTGGTAAATGCCCTCTTTGAGGCAACTTTTGCACCCCAATTTGACAATCTCACGCATATCGCTGTTTTCGGCCCTCCTGGTGCTGGAAAGTCGACTTTGATTGCAAAACTTATGGCGGGCAATGTGGAAAAGAGCATGCCCCAACCGAAAATTTTCCAAATCAGTTCAGAACGGGTCTTTGAGGGGGATCGGTTGCGCTCATTTTCGCAAACCTTCAACCTGCCTTATTCTAAAACCTGCAATTTTTCGTTTGATTTAAACGAGCATCCGCGTTCCATCACAGAGATCGCATGGGATTTGCAAATTGATGCACAGGAGAAGCTTGCTCATTTTGGATCATTGGCCCCCGAAACGGGAACCTTTCTTGTGCTCCCAGCCGATATCAATGAAGGGACACTCGGCGAACTTCTAAGAGTGCTTCCAAGTTTAAAAACAATTGTTCTCACAAAATGCGATTATGGGCGGTTTTCAATGAAAAACCTGATGAAGCTATATGAGTCAGAGTGCATGATAGCTGGTTTTACTGGGGATACATCCATCCACGATCGATTTGATCCAGCAGATCAGACAACCATGCGCGGATTTATCGAATATACTCTTGCATTGTAATCTTTGCTAAAACTTTTCGAGAAAAAGCAGATCTTTTTATACTTCGAAAACGTGGAACCTGACAGACGAGTAGTGGCTACAGCGATGCAAAATATTGTGAAACCGAGAGTGGGTTTCAGGCCGCCTGGGCGCCGTAGGTCTGCAACGCGTTTTTGCGTGTGACAAATTCGGTCCTATTAGCCGAACCGCATTTTTTCACCGTGTCTATTTCGAGCACCACAGATGCGAGAAGGTCCATCATTTTTTGCGTTGGCTTAATATCGCAAGCCTGAGCTGCTGCATCCAAAGCCTCAATCAGCGTAAAGCGCTTCTCCACCAAATGCTGCGCACGTTCAATCTGCCAAAGCGAGATCGCAACCTGAATGTCATGCGTGATCTCTTGGATATCAGAAAGGAGTATTTCGATACTGTCCTGTCTCATTTGATAGCATTCCATGTTTCGCGAATTTCGCTGATCACGATGATGGCTTTATCAAGATCAGATGCCTCTTTGCGCGAATTTTCAAGCACTTGGAATTTCACATACTCGTAAAGCTTGAACAAGTTTTCAGCAACTTGTTTACCTTTCTCAAAGTCGAGACTGGATTGCAAAATATAAATAGCTGTAAGGCATTTGCTTGAGACTTTGTTAAAAAGCTCTGTGCCGCGTTCAGGCTTTTCTGCCAATACTTTAAGGTTGTGTAAAAGAGTGTCCAAACAAACACTAATTGCGCCATGAGCATCTTCTATCCTTGGATTTGCGGATGCCATGTTTTGGTACGCTTGCTTACCGACGAACTTATTCATTACAACCTCCTACTCTCCTTTAGTGTAACGGCTCATAGAATCTTTGTTTAGAAAAACTGTCATGGTACTTATTCAGCACGTCAAAGAAATTCGTCGAAATCACCAAGATCAATTGATACATTGATGAGGTTAAGAGTGGGCAGCAATTCCGCATGAGAATTTATCTCAATTGCATTCTTGCCTGGGGCCAACTCTAACATTTTCCCTCGGTGATAGACGCAAATTTGAATTGTACCGTCTGGACATTGGCGCCACCATTTCTTGATGGAGGCAGGCACAGCAACGCGTCTGACATTTCCATCGACTTCGGTAATCCATTTACTCTTCATTGGCGCGTAAGAACGATTGGTAGCCATTAAGATCTGCTCTGCCAAGGCGTCACGCAATGTAGAGCGTTTCTTAAGAATTTTCTTAATTTCTTTTTCTGGATAAGCTGACACCAAACGGAAAGAGGCCCAGATGTCAGATTTTGCTGACGTTACGGCCTGTTCTTTTGAAAATTGTTTGGTCATGTGAGGTGTCTCAATGCATCGTATTGTTACCACTTAAACAGTTTACGGTCAAAATTTTCAAGGGTTTAGGAGCAACAGGCCTATCAATAAGAGAAAAAATGTCCGATTGGGACAGGTTCTTTTTAATGTCGTTTCAATTTTGAGCGTCTGCTGTTATAATCTCATTATGAATAAAACGAGGTGAAAATGAAAGTTCGAGCAATAGTCGACATGGTTGGATGTGAATTTGAAGAATGGCAAATTTTCTTTGATAGCTATCAAGCCGAGCGTAGTCGTTTTGTTAAAAATGAAACCGTCATCCAAACAGGGGATAAATCGGCCGAAGTGGTGTTTGAAATTCTCGATATCGATGGACTAACAGAGCTGTCAAAGCGTCCCGATATCATGGATTTTGAAGCGAAGCACAGTGTGACAGTCGACATACAGGCAGAGTGATCGATTTCGGATAGGTGACTGTCTCATTAGTATGGCCTAGGTCCAAAGCCATGTAATGGCGTGATGGTTGCTACTAATGAACAGACGCTAGTTGTTGTGCTACGCTGGAGCGGTCATGAAGTGCTGTCCCCAATGGGTCATTGAAATAGTCGCAATCCATGCGACCCGTAAATATGTAGAAGGCAATTTACCGCTTTCTGCATACTTGGATAGTTATTCTGAAATCCTGAGTGAACGGTATGACAATGTCAGCCCACGCAAATTGTCCACCATTTCCGAAGAAATCATGAATTTCCTTGTTGAAATCGATGCCGACGACATTTTTTCTATTTTTGATGCGTTCATCTTCCAGCGGGCAACGATTGACGAAAATGGGACCCCAAGGAAAATCAAAACCCTCTTCAAAAACGCCTTTGCCCCGATCCAAGTAGACGTAACGAGCGACGACATAATCAGCTCATTCAAGGTATTCACTTTTAATTTCCGTGCGAGTGAAACCAGAAGAATGCCTGCAGATTGGAAATTGGCGGATGTCGACAAAATTGATTGGTTGGGTGCATTGGTCGAAGAGCCTATCACTGTGTCAAATATTTCAGAGTTATGATATGTTTTTTCAATGGAGTGCTAAGATATGAAACTTAATCTCGAACAAGCTGCAAAGGACTCTGATCTTTCGTGCCAAGACTTGCTTGATTATATCGAAGCAGGGCGCCTCCATGCTGAGCGTAAGGCTATAGAGGATAGAACAGAGTATCTCATCGACGCCCATGAACTTGCACGCTTTACGCGTGAATTGAAGACCAGTACGCTTTTTCTACAACCTGACATGCAAATCGAAGATCCCTTGCCAGCCTCAGACGAGTCCTTATCGGGTAATTTACGTCGCGTTTTGACCGCTGAAGCCGTCGCTGAGTTGAAAATCGAGCACAAAGTATTGTCTGCACGTGTTGAAACCTTGGAACGTTTGTTTTCAGAGTTTATTGAGGCCGAGCGCGAAGACCAAACACTTGTGCTCGAAGATGAATGGAAGATTGGCGGGCAAGAACGCGCGCTCGATGAAGCCCACAGCACCGATGAGAACGCGCCTCACGACACAGAAAAGACAGAAGCTATGGAAGCGCAGGAGCCAAAGCCAGAGCCGACTGCACCTGAAACAGCGGCGGAAGCCGTGACTGAGGGAG
>WTIQ01000511.1 GCA_011525185.1 Paracoccaceae bacterium
GCGCAAGTTGAGTGAAATCACCTTGGATTTTCTCCAAGCTCCCTGACGCATCCGCCCGCGTTGTTGTCCCGATGAGCAAGGTCTCGGCGCCAAGATCCTCTATCAAGGCGAGTTTTCTCTCTAAACGTTTGAACGCTCTTGTGCGTTCATCGCCCTCCAATCCCTCAAAATCTCGAAAAGGTTGGAGGACGTTGATCTTCAGGCCCAGAGACTGGGCCTTCGATGCGATGTCTTTTGCTGTGCCCGAAAAGGCCACAAGATCAGGCTCATGCAATTCAACGCCGTGAAATCCAGCCTCGGCAATCTTTTCAAGCTTGTCAAAAAGAGTGCCAGGGACCGAAGTTGATGCAATCGCCAGCTTGCTCATCCTTGATATCCAAAGACCCTTGGCAACCACAGCACAATGTCGGGCACCAAAATCATCACAATCAGTGCGCCGATTAATACACCGAGAAAGACCCAAACCTCTCGAATGATTTCTTTCAGAGGAATACCTGTCACCGCATTGATAACAAAGAGCAAGATCCCATAGGGCGGCGTGATGAGACCAATCATCGAGTTCACGACAACCAGAACACCAAAGTGAACAAGGTCTATTCCCAAGGCTTCACATGTGGGGATAAAGAGCGGCACAATCACCAAGATGATCACCGTCGCATCCAGAATGCATCCCAACAAAAGAACAAGAATATTGATCAAGATCAGAAAGACAAGCGGATGAATATCCGCCCCTGCAAGGCTTGCGGAGAGCGCTTGTGGGATATTTTCTTGGATCACGATGTAGGTGAGGATCATAGAGGCCCCAATCACCAATCCGACTGAAGCCGCCGAGCGCGCACTATCCACAAAGACCTGATAGAGTGTTTTGACGCTGATCGCGCGATAAAGTCCAGCTGCGATGATCAATGCGTAGAGCGCCGCGATTGCCGCCGCTTCTGTCGGGGTCGTAATACCGCTGTAGAGACAGTACAGCAAAATAAACGGCATCAAAAGCGCCGGCGTGGCTTGCACCGTCAGTTTTGGCAAATCACGCAGGGGAACAGGGTCCTCAGCACCAAAATCACGTCGCTTGGAGATAAAGGCGTTTAACCCCATCAGAACAATGCCCATGAACAGACCGGGAACAATGCCACCAAGAAACAGATCAGCAATCGACGCCCCAGAGACCAGCGCGTAAATCACCATCGGGATTGAGGGCGGTATAATCGGACCAATTGTGGCGGTTGCCGCCGTAATCGCCGCTGCATAGCCGCGTGTGTACTTCCCGCTTTTCACCATCATTTCGATGATAATCTTGCCAATCCCAGCAGCATCTGCCACAGCTGAGCCTGACATGCCTGAAAAAATCAGCGATGCGACTACATTCACGTGCCCCATGCCGCCGCGAAAACGACCTACCACAGCGACGCAAAAATTTAGCAATCGATCCGAAATTGAGCCCGCGTTCATTATATTTGCCGAAACAATAAAAAGCGGCACCGCCAAGAGCAAAAAGCCATCAAAGAGGCGTTGCACCATTGTTTCCGCGGCAATGGCCAAGTCTTGTCCTGCGACACCCAAATACACAATCACACCGATAAGGATTGAATAGGCCACAGGGGTTCCGATGGCGGCCATTCCAAAAAGAGCGACCATCCCTAAAATGAGTTCTACGCTCATGATTTATGCTCCTGAGCTCTGATCGTCTGAGATCAAAGCTTCGAGTTCTGTTCCTGGAGGTCCATGACGGGAAATCGAATACAATCGATACGCATAACGCACAATCGTCACAACCATCAGCAACACGATTGAGGCAAAGAGCCATTTCACCGCGATTTTGTCGCCGCTAATCGGCATTCGCAAAGTTTGGATTTTCTTGAGATCCATCAACCTATTTGCAAAAATCGCATCCCACACTGCGGGCATCGCGTACAGCATGGCCGCAAGCATTCCAATCGCTGACATATAGGCCAAAACCACTCGGCCAGCTCTGGGCATTGCGAGATAAAGAACATCAAAGGTCACATGGTCCTTTTCCCGCACAATAAACGAGCAGCCAAAGAAGACGGCCCAAACCCATAACAAAGAAATAAGATTTACTGTCCAGCCCACTGGCTGCAATTGCCCCATCCAATCCGAGATCGATGGGATGGGTATGATCCAAGAAAGTTTCGCGGCATAGCGTGAAAAAATTTGGACCAAGAATGTTGAAAAGATCGCCGCAAGCATCAGTGCCGAGATAAACTCGGCACCGCGGACGACCCATTTAGAAAGCATCTTCATATCGGGTCCACCGCTATGCTTTATGGCTTAGTTGCCGAGAGCGTTGATACGCTCAAGTACACCATCAGGCCAGCTTGCCGCAGCTTCTGAACCAACGTACTGAGCTTGCACGTGCTCACGGAAGGCAGCCAAATCAGGTGTATAAATTTCCACCCCTTGTGAGCGGATGAAATCGGCAAGGTTATTTTCCTTATCCAACTGCTTCAAACGTCCATAAGCCGCAGCCGCGTCCGCTGCACGTTGCACCGTCATTTGCTGCTCTGGGTCCAACGTATTCCATGTTTCGGCTGAAAACGCAATGTAGTTCAAGTCAACGAGGTGAGCTGTCATAGCGATTTGCTTGGTCACCTCGTAGAATTTTTGATCCACAACAGTTGGAAGCGGGTTATCTTGACCATCCACAGCGCCTGTTGAGAGAGCTGTATAGACCTCTGAGAATGCCATCGGCGTTGGTGCTGCACCCAAGGCTGCGCCCAAGAATTGCCACGCGTCTGTGCCAGGCATACGTAGATTGATCCCTGCCAAATCCGCTGGTGTCTGAACGTTCACTTCATCACGCGTCTGGCGCAGGTTTACGTGGCGACGGCCAAGATACATGACGGACAGAAGTTTAACACCAAGCTCTTCTTCAACTGTCTTTTTGAACGGATCCATCAGAGGATCGTTGAACACACGAACTTGGTGCGCGGCGTCCTGATGCACGTATCCCGTTGCAAAGATCGAAAATTCGGGAAAGAACTGAGCAAGCTCTTGGGCAGAGGCGATAGACATGGTCAAGTTACCACGTGAAATGGCTTCAAGCTCGGTGCCTTGCGCAAATAGCGTCCCGTTATATCCAGGTTGATACTCAGCAAATCCCGCAACCATTGGAGCAAAAACTTCTGCCATTGCGACAGAACGTTGATCCGTTTCAGAGCCAGAGGTTGCCAAGGTGAAGGTCATTTTGTGACCATCTGCAAGCGATGGTGCCGCTGTAGCCACCATGCTCAGTGCCGCAAGCGATGCAAGCGTTGCACGACGAGTTAGTTTAAACATTAGGTTTCTCCCTTGTAGTAACGCGCCAATGTGGCGCCCCCAATTCTCGCATTTAAACCAGATTTTTTTATTAGCACAAGATGTTTTTAAAAATATCTGATATTTTACAAATGACGTCGTATATCGTGAGGAGCTGAATCAGCAACCGACAAATCTACGATTTGCCCCGTCTCAGCCGACGAAGCTACAGCCTCTACAACCTCAAGGGACTTAAGCCCCTCCCAACCCGAGACCAAAGGTTGTTCTTCACCAAGAATGACCTGTCGAAAATGTGCGAGCTGGACCTCTAACGGATCGCGCATCGAACAGGTTAAATTGCAAGAGGTGATCGGTGTCCACCAATCGGGCTCATTTTCATGTCGCCACACCCGAAGATCTGGCAGTGAGAGCCCACCTTCTGAACCACCAATAAGATAACAGCTTTCCGAAGTTGCAGGATAAGCCATGTTTTCCCGCGCGGTTAGCTCCCAGCTCCATGGCGCCACGATGCTGTCGGAGACGCTAATTGTAGCAATTGCACCTGAAGTAAACTGCAAGACAGCAGTCGCAAGATCTTCATTTTCAAACCCACGTCTGGACGGCAATGACAGCGCCTGCACTGTCGTGACATCGCCACAAAAATGACGCAGCAAGTCGATATCATGGACAAGATTGACGGAAATTGGCCCTGCACCCTTTTTCTTACGCCAAGGCGCTGTATCAAAATAGTAGTCAGGTTTATAGAACCAACAAGTGGCTTGAATGGCACGAATATCGCCGATTGCGCCGTCGACAATGGCCTGCTTGGCCGCCTTGACCATTCCATTATGCCGACGATGATGACCAACTAAAATCGGCACATTTAAGCGATCTGCCTCCCGCGTGAGGGTGTATGCGTCTTGTGCCTCCACTGTGATTGGCTTTTCAATCAGCAAGGCACATCCCGCGCGCACCGCCGCAAGCCCTTGCTCAAGATGAAGTGGCGTTGGGGTGGCCAAAACAATACCATCCAAAGTCTCATTTTCAAAAAGCTGTGAAAGCTCCGCGTAATGACGTGCGCCTGATTCCGCTGCAAATGCACGGCCAGCATCAGAGGGCTCGACAATCGCCTCTAGCAATAGATCAGGAGATTTACGAATGGCCTCTGCGTGTCGTAGACCGATAAGCCCAAGCCCTATGACGGCAAGGCGCACCTGTTCTTTCATCCCCTCAGCCCTTTCGCATTCAGATTCCGTCTTTACCATATCACGTAAAATGACATACGCAATAATATATGACATTTTTTGTTACATCATATAATAACTCAAATTGAATAGAAGCCTTCAATCTGCTAGACTATCCGTCAAAAGGTATAACATCGGAATATATATAACGTTGGAACAATATGTCTAAATCTAAAAACGTGGTTGGAGCATCAACCTATCAACACATAAAACGCGATATTATTTTTGGCCGTTTGGCACCTGGAAGCAAATTAAAACTTGACGGTTTGCGTGAACGTTACACCGCGAGCATGTCCACTTTGCGCGAAACGCTGAATAGGCTGGCTAGCGAAGGTTTTGTTGACGCGATGGATCAACGCGGATTTTTTGTAACGCCCGTTTCAAGAGAGGATTTAATCGAGATTGCAAGATTGCGCATCCTCTTGGAATGTCATGCTTTAGAGCTCTCTGTTGCAAATGGTGACACCGATTGGGAAGGGAACCTCGTCGCCGCGCATCATAAATTGCATCTGATGGAGCAAAAGATGCTGGAGGGAGATGAAAGCGAAAAAGAGAATTGGAAGCGTTACGACTGGGAATTTCACCTCGCACTGATTCAGGCCTGTGGCTCTCGCAATCTGCTATCGCTTCATTCAGTCCTCTATGATAAATATCTTAGGTATCAAATGCTGGTCCTAACGCATCGCGGGGATGAAGCGGTAGACGAGCATAAACTCATGTTTGACGCAGCCCTTGGACGAAACATCGAACTGGCTTCGCAGTCGCTAAAATCGCATGTGGAAAACGGCTTATCTCACACATTAAAACATTTTAATGTATGAAACTTGGGGTGTCATGGAAACGGAGTATGCCTTTATTTATGAGGACTACATCTTCTAATGACCCGCATTCATAAACGTGGCTTGATCCCAAGAGACTCGGGTAAAGG
>WTIQ01000084.1 GCA_011525185.1 Paracoccaceae bacterium
ATGTAATGCGAAGATTCGAGACCGATGCCCTTTTTTTGTTGAGATGCAAAATTCTGGGGTGGAAACCCTGTATTGTATGGTTGATTTACATGCGCTCACCACATGGCAAGATCCCAAAGATCTAAAATCCAACACCCGCGAATTGGCGGCCTTTTTTATCGCGGCAGGGCTTGATCCCAAAACTTCGATTTTATTCAATCAATCGGCTGTCTCCGCTCATGCAGAGCTTGGTTGGCTCTTTAGTTGCGTTGCGCGTATGGGCTGGATGAAGCGTATGACCCAGTTCAAGGATAAAGCGGGAAAAAACGCGGAAAATGCCTCGCTCGGTCTTTTTGGCTATCCGGCGCTAATGGCTGCGGATATTTTGATCTACCACGCCACCCATGTGCCGGTTGGGGAAGATCAAAAACAGCACCTAGAACTCACGCGGGATATTGCGGCTAAGTTTAACCATGATTTTGGCACAGAGTTTTTCCCAATGATTGAGCCTTTGATTGGAGGACCAGCCGCGCGCGTCATGAGCCTGCGCGATGGGAGTAAGAAGATGTCAAAATCCGACCCCTCCGACCTGAGCCGGATCAATATGCGTGATAATGCAGACGCCATTGCACAGAAATTTCGCAAAGCCAAAACAGATCCAGACGCCCTTCCATCGGAAGAGGCAGGGCTCGAAGGGCGCGCGGAGGCCAAGAACCTCGTGGGCATTTATGCGGCCCTGGGAGATGAAACCGTAGAGCAAGTGCTCGCAGATGTGGGCGGCAAAATGTTTTCTGAATTCAAGCCTATGCTGATTGAGAGAGCTGTCTCTGTTTTATCTCCAATATCAGAGGATATGCGCAGGTTAATGGACGATGTGAGCGAAGTTGACCGTGTGTTAAATGACGGTGCGGCAAAAGCACGTGCAATTGCGCAACCGATCCTCGAACAAACCTATGACATTATGGGGCTGCTGCGTCCCTAAGGCATGGCCCTTTTACGCACTCGGGACAAAACGTAGACGAAAAGAAAAGGGTTTGGGCGTGCGCTTTCATGCCCAACCTCGCATATTATGCGCCGTCATCGATCCAGACTTCTACGCGGCGGTTTCTAAAGGGCCCCGCTGGGGAGGCTTCGCAGGCAACGGGAGAGACCTCACCTAGACCTATCGTATCAAATTGCGTTTCGTATGGGCCAACTTCTGCCCTTATCTTTTCCATGATGTGGAGCGCACGTTTTTGAGATGTAGACACGTTTCTGTCAAAAGACCCCGCAGCATAAGAAAACCCAACAAAATAAAGCGTCTTTCCTTTATAGCGGCCCGCTCTTAGTTCATCCACAAAATGGTTGAAATCTCCAAGGGACTGAGGGTGCATAATTTCCCTGCCCGCTGCAAAACGGAAGGAGCGCGAAAGTCTTTTTAAGCGCGCAAGCCTCACAGCCATCTCGCGCAGATGAGACAATCTTATTTCTGGGTTTTTTGTCGAAACAGCAAAGCTAAGCCTTTCACCCTGCGTTTGGAGTGAGACTGGCGACTGATCATGGGTTACAAAGCCAAGTCTTTTACTGACCAAATCCCCCTGTCGAGACATTAAAAAACTCAAAATGGCCTGTCCGATACTCGATAAACGACCCGAATAAAACAGGGCATGAATACCATATGACAGAGGATAATCCCCAGTCAAAATACTAAAATCATTATGCACAAGATCACGAGAACAACGTGTTTCAAGTATGATCGGATTGCCCTCACGGACCTGCGATACTGGCAACAATGACATCATCGCATTTTGCGTTTTGGAAGTCTTGAGAGCAGCCTCGGCCGAGCCTGAGCGCTCAATCTCATCGGAGAGATCAAAAGAGCGGTCAAACAGACCCTCTAAAACATCTTGAACAACTGCGTTTGGATAAAGACTTGAGAGAGCATGCCCTTTTCCATCGGTTTTAGCAGATAGTAAATTCGGGATGTCATTAAGATGAACTTTCACTTTCTGTTGGTCTGAAGTCGACACAAATACCAAAGCATCTTTTGCAAGTGTTTTAAGCGTCACCGATGATGAAACCGCCCCAAATTCCCGTCTGCTGAGCATTTCAAGATCGGGCGCGTTTGGATGTTTTGCCACAAATGCAATATCCAATTCCTCAGAATATACTCCTTGCAGCGCTGCATCATAGTCTAAGACTTTAACCGTCACGATGACTTGGGCTTTTGATGCAAGGGACGTGAGCAAAAAGTCAACTTCACTCCCGTTCAAAAATTGATGAACCGTGAACCCCTGTTGCCGAGCAAAGGCTGTGATTTGAGGTCCCAAATACGCGTCTATCACATATTGCGTGGCTCCAAGTGTAATATGCGTCTGCCTATCAGAGGGACAGGCCCGACCAAGACAATCAACCGTATCGCGGTTGACGGTTAGGACACCATATTTTGTATCAATCTCAATTGTCTTGTCACGAACGCGCGTAATCGGACCGTTCAAAATAAGCTTACCAGACTTTGACACAAGGATAACGGCATCAGACCATGCAAAACATGGTGTCATTAAAAAACTGACACAAAAAACAAGGCTAAGGCAGAGCCAAGTTTGTTTCATACCGCTTCCCAGATCATCCGCTACGATCAGAGTTGCGAGAGATACAGGCAAATTTGCAACACTTCTTACATTACTGCGTCCAAGTATAACTGGAACGTGGCAAAAAAAACACAGACCGCGCGGTACCTCTTGATCCCAAGCCAACAGCAAATATCTTTGTTCTGTGAAACACTTGGAAAGATCAGCTATGCGCTCAATGTCGTGGATGAGAGCCTTTCTCTTTATCTGGCTCACCTGTGCGAGCATGATGTGGTCGTCATTTGCTGTCGCACAAACACGCATCCTGATGGTTGGTGACAGCCTCACGCAGGGATATGGACTGCCGCAGGGGGAGGGTTTCGTCCCACAATTGGAATTATGGCTTGCCGACAAAGGCCATGATGTGAGCCTAATTAATGCTGGTGTGTCTGGAGATACAACAGCTGGTGGTGCAGAACGGATTGACTGGCTTTTGACTCCAGACATAACCCATGTGGTGGTTGCTCTGGGCGGCAATGATGTCTTGCGCGGGATAGATCCCCAAGCCTCACTAGAAAACCTCCGCAAACTCCTCTCTTCAATCCAAACCCGAGAGTTGGGCATAATGCTGGTGGGGATATCTGCGCCGAAAAACTATGGGCAAGCGTATCAAGACGAT
Organism: Paracoccaceae bacterium; assembly: GCA_011525185.1. Taxonomy (GTDB): domain Bacteria; phylum Pseudomonadota; class Alphaproteobacteria; order Rhodobacterales; family Rhodobacteraceae; genus LFER01. Next base: position 3,208 of record WTIQ01000084.1, read on the forward strand.
TTTGACGCAATATACCCGATGCTCGCCAACGAGTTTGATACAATTTTGGTCAGCAATATTATGAAGCCGATTATGGCCCGAACACAGCTCGGAGAAAGTGTTTTTGAGTATATACAATCAGACGGTTTGCACCCGAACCCAAAGGGCGTGGCATTGATTGTGGAGCACATTGGTCCAAGTATATTGGAGCTCATTAAGGGTTAAACTTGCGCTTATTCGGACAATTGAGCGCTTATAAGCGGCAATTTCGTCCTGATCCGAAGTCAAGGCTTGAAACCAAAGGCGTTTCGCGCCATTTAGAGGCGCAGTCTTGCAAACTACAGTTGAAACAACGATAGGAGTGAACATGGCCAAGGAAGATACGCTCGAATTTCCAGGTGTCGTAAAGGAACTTCTGCCAAACGCGACATTCAGGGTCGAGCTAGAAAACGGCCATGAGATCATCGCACATACGGCAGGAAAAATGCGCAAAAACCGCATTCGCGTTTTGGCGGGTGACAGGGTACAGGTTGAAATGACGCCCTATGACCTGACGAAAGGGCGCATAAACTACCGATTTAAGTAAATCGCTTGCGACTTATCCTCGGTTCAGCAAGTCCAAGGCGGCGCGAACTATTGGCGCAAATAGGATTTGTGCCCGATGACATCAGACCATCCGATATTGATGAAACACCTTTAAAGGGTGAGCTGCCTCGACCCTATTGTCAAAGAATGGCGCTTGAAAAAGCTCAAGCAACGCCCTGTGAGGCTCACGAAGTGGTGCTCTGCGGTGACACGACTGTCAGTGTTGGGCGACGTATTTTGGGCAAGCCTGAAAGCGAAGCAGAGGCGCGCGATTTTCTCACCCTTTTGTCAGGCCGTCGCCATCGTGTCATCACCGCATTGGCAGCCAAATCCACCGAGAGGCTGCTGACGCGCGACGTCGTGAGCAATGTGAAATTCAAAGTTCTCTCAAAAGAAGAAATTGACGCCTATATCGCCTGCGGTGACTGGCGAGGAAAAGCGGGGGGATATGGGATACAAGGCCCTGCCTCTGCCTTTATTCCATGGTTTAGCGGATCATATAGCGCGATTGTGGGCCTGCCTCTTGCGGAGACATATAACGTCTTAACGGCCCTTGGGTGTCGTGCAAATTGGAGCACAACGTGAAGGGATCACAAATCTTTTTAGATCACATAAAGGGACGAGACATCGCCGCCTTGACTGTGGATGGTCGCTTAGAGGATCTTTTTGTTGAAAGCGATGGTATGCGCATTGGGGCCATCTATCGCGCTGTCGCGCAGCGGCCCATGAAAGGACAGGGAGGAATTTTTCTCACTCTTCCAGATGGGACAGGATACCTCCGACAGGCAAAGGGTATTGCACCAGGCCAAAATCTGTTTGTTCAAGTCACAGGCGTTCCCGAATCAGGGAAGGCCATCCCCGTGACCACAAAACTCTTATTCAAGAGCCGCTATGTCATTGTCACCCCTGATGCACCTGGTGTGAATTTATCCCGCAGCATACGCGACGACGACGAACGCGATCGGATATTGGAATACATTGTTGATGCGGTTTCCCCGCTGGACTATGGCCTCATTCTACGCTCCGCATGCGCAAAAGCCAGTGAGGCGGATGTCATTGAGGATGCCAAAGCCATGATTGCGACTGTAAGTGCCCTGCTCGCCGATCAAGATCAGACCCCCTGTCTCTTGTTAGACGGCGCAAGCCCGCATGAGCTTGCATGGCAAGAGTGGTCCCAAGAGGCCGTGGTAGATCGTTCTGAAAATTGCCTCGAGTTCAGCGGCGTTTTAGATCAAATAGAGGCCCTTGATCGTGATGATATTCACGTGGGACAAACTGGTTACACGATTGAACAGACACGCGCCCTCATTGCAGTTGATGTCAATTCATCTGGGGACACCTCACTTGCTGCGGGGCTCAAAGCGAACCTCGCCATGGCCCGTGATCTTCCCCGTCAATTGCGATTGCGCGGGCTTGGAGGGCAAATTGCAATCGATCCTGCACCTATGGCCAAAAAAGACCGAAAAATATTTGACTCAACGCTGAAAGCCGCGTTTCGTCAAGATACAGTGCAGACGCATATTCACGGGTGGACTGCCATGGGGTTGGTTGAGCTACAACGAGCACGCACGCGCGTCCCTTTTGTCTCACTGACGTGAGCACATAGTCGAAAGGTCTTATGGCACGCATGAATGAAAATCTGACATTCTCGCAAAAAGCAGGCTGGGGCCTTGCCGATATGGGCATCGTCGTTTTCGTGATTGTCAAACAGCTGTTGGTGCTCTCCTTCTTGACCAATTATCTCGGGATCGCGGTCGGCTTAGCAGGGGCATTGACCACAGCGATCCTCCTCTTTGATATGCTTATCGACCCCGTGATTGGATATTTATCTGATAAAACCAATAGCCGATATGGAAGACGCGCCCCTTGGATGGCCCTCGGCGCGCTGGTCCTTGCAGGCGGCATGGTTGGCCTTTTTGCTGTGCCGCAGGACCTGACCCAATACGGTATTTTGACTTGGGTGGGCGGCTTCTTTGCACTGACGACTATTGGCTTTACAATGGTCTCTATCCCTTACGGCGCAAGTGCTGGTGAGATCACGAAACAGCCAAAAGAACGATCAGCCATGATGGCCTATCGCATGGGCTTTGCAAGTCTGGGCATCCTGATTGGTGGGGCTTTGATCCCACAACTGGCGGGTGGAACACGAGAGGGACATTTCTTTGCAGCCCTCTGCGTTGCGCCTGTGATTGTCTTGGCAATTTGGCTGTCTTTATGGACGACACGCAAAGCGCCCAAGGAAATACAGCCCAGCAGCAAATCCTTTTCAGCGATGGTTTCTTTGGTCTTTGCAAACCGCCCTTTTGTTATTCTTGTGCTCCTCTACGGCGTTATGACACTGGCAATCGCAATAATAACTGCGGGTCTTCCTTTTGCCGCTCTCTATTTGATCCAAGACAATGGGTTCACCGCGCTTTCAGGGGCCGCCAATGGGCTTGGCATACTGTCGCTGATGTTTGCCGCATTTGTATTGGGCTCAATCCTAAGTCAGGCGATTTGGGTCTGGGTCTCCCATTTGCTTGGAAAGATGAATGCGCTCACGCTCGGGCTTGTCCTTTATATCGTGCTTTTGACCATAATATTTAACAGCCTGCCCTCGACAAATGTGACGTTTATTGCACTTCTCTTTGTCTGTGCTGGTATGACGAATGGCGCCTATCAGCAGATCCCTTGGGCGATTTATCCCGACCTGATGGATGTGACAAACAGCGAAAGCGGAGAAGCCATTGAGGGGGCGTTTAGCGCAATTTGGCTTGTGGGACAAAAGGTGGCCAATGCCCTCGCCCCAAGCATTCTTGCGGGCGTATTAGCCCTCTATGGCTGGCAAGAAACCACTGGAGAGCTCATTGAGCAACAACCTGAGGCGCTTGCGGCTTTGCAAATCGGCATCACGCTTCTGCCTGCGGTGATTCTTTGTGTCGCAATCCTTGGAATCCTCGCCCTCTACCGCCCTGCCCTTCGAAAAACCTGAAATCAGAGCGGCCAAAAGATCAAAAGCAGGGGAATTGAAACGGCAACGATGAGAATTTCCAATGGCAATCCTGTGCGCCAGTAATCAGAAAACTTATATCCCCCGGGTCCAAGGATAATCGTATTTTTCTTGTGTCCAATGGGCGTTAAAAATGCTGCGCTGGCCGATATGGCAACTGCCATGAGAAAGGGATCAGGTGAGACATTCAATTGCTCGCCCAAATGCAAGGACACAGGTGCCGCAACGATTGTCGTGGCCGTATTATTTAAAACATCCGAGAGTGTCATGGTGACGATCATCAAAACCGTCAAAACAACCCATGTTTCTTGGCCTTGCGTTAAGCGCAGTAAAAGGTCGGCCAGAAGCGCGGTACCGCCTGAATTTTCAAGAGCCAACCCAAGCGGGATCATTGACCCCAGCAAAACGATGACGGGCCATTCGATATGGTCATAAAGCGTTGTGATGTCCAAAATCCCTGTCAGGACATAAAGAACGATCAAAAGACCCAGCGCAATTGGAAGATAGATCAGCCCAATCGCAGAGGACAATATAGCCGCGGCAAACAGGATAATCGCTAATGTCGTTTTGGAATTCGCGGTCAACTTCGCGCCCGTATCGGCAAGGGATAGAACTTTCAGCCAGTTCAAAACATCCTCTGCCCGATCTTTTTGTGATAAAAGGAGGAGTATATCCCCTGGAAACAGGGTCAGTTTGCGCAAGCGCTCGGTGATGCGCTTACCGTTTCGTGAAACCCCCATAAGGATCGCACCTTTTCGCCATGCGAGGCCAACGGTCTCCACAGATTTTCCGTTTACGCGGCTATTCTCCGTCACGACAGCTTCACTCAGGCTTAGACCATCGCCCTCGGCCGTCAGTAGCGCTTCGCGCTTCTCATCCGAAAAATCAAGCGCGAGGCTTGTGCGAAATTCGTCAAGCGCGTTTGGAAGTGCTTCGAGAACAATCGCATCTTGCGCCTCTAATCTTCGGTTTTGTGCCGACCCATAAAGCCGTTTGCCCTCTCTTATTATCCCCAAAAGAGCAACATCGCAGCTCTCTGCAACTTCATTCAAAGCGCTTAGGCGCTCACCGATCAATTTGCTCTCCTTAGGTATCGTCAACTCGGCGATATATTGGTTTTCTGGTTTTGCATCAGCAGTATCCTTTGATCGCACGGGGATAAATTTCCATCCAATGAGCGCAACAAAGGCTATTCCAACAAGGGCGACGCTGCCACCCACAGGCGCAAAATCGAACATGGAAAATGGCTCACCCAAGGCCTGTTCACGGAAAGAAGAAATAATAATATTGGGCGGTGTCCCGACGAGCGTGGCCATTCCCCCCAAAATCGTTGCAAAACTCAGCGGCATAAGCGACAAGCCAACCGCCCGCTTCGCTTTCTGCGCGGTTTGAACATCAACTGGCAACAATAAAGCAAGAGCCGCGACATTGTTCATAAAAGCAGATAAAACACCGCCAATTACACCCATAAAGGCGATATGACTTGGTAAAGAGCGCGTGGTATCTACGAATTTTTGCGTGATCAGATAAACCGCTCCTGACCGAACGAGCCCAGCTGTTACAACTAGGACAAAGGCGACAATAATCGTGGCGGGATGCCCAAAACCAGAAAAGGCAATATCTTTGGGGACCACCCCAAGAATCACGCCTGCAATGAGCGCCGTGAGCGCAACCAAATCATACCGGAATCGCCCCCACAGCAAGAGGAGGAAAACAGCCCCGAAAAGGCTAAAGATGACAGTCTGATCATAGGTCATAGCGGCTCTTTTTTCTGGCGTAGTTGGATTAAAGTCTATGATTTTCGGTAAAATAAGGGGAAAATCACAGCTCGTACAACTGTATCGCACATTATATTCAAGTACATTTTTTGACTTACATTCATATCCAAAAGAGTATAAACGTTTAAGTGCTCAATATTGAACACAAGGGGAGTTCATGAGTCCGTCTGACATTATCACATGGTATTTGGTGCAGCTTAAGCCCAACTCATTTGTAAAAGCAAAGCAACATCTGCACAGGCAAGGCTTTGCAGTTTTTGCCCCGGAGTTAAAAGTAACCAAAAAGTCAAATGACCGCTTTTTGACCAAGCATGAACTTTTGTTCCCAGGTTACATATTTGTTGGTGTGCCAGCGGAGACCGCACCTTGGCGTGCCATAAATAGCACCCGCGGCGTTTCACGGATAGTGAGCTTTGGCCCCAAGCCAAACCCGGTGCCTAGGACACTTATTGCGAAATTACGCGAACGGTTTGAAACAGAGTCAGATACCGCCAAAACGGAAGATTTCTTGGTCAATGACACGGTCCATTTAACCAGTGGCCCCTTCACTGAATTTGTCGCCAAGGTGCAAGAAAATTCACACACCTCTCAGCAACGCGTATGGATTTTAATTGATTTGATGGGCCGCTTGACCCGCCTCTCTTACGATAAAAATGATCTCCGCAAAGTCAGTTAACAAAATCGTTTTCGCATTCTTATTTTCGACGTGTCTCTCATCGCCAAGGTAATTCCCTTATTTTGGTTGTGTGTTACGTGAGGTTATGAGCATACTGATACACGCTTTAGCGAATGAGACTTTATGGACCCTTCGGACAAAAATCGTGACCTTGCGTCCCTACCAGACCAAGACCCGCATCGCGTTACACTCGATCGTGAACGCAACCTTGAAGCGGCTATAGGCCAAGAGGTACGTGATTTTCGCCAAGCCAAGCGGATAACTGTGCGCGAGTTGTCCGAGCAGACGGGCCTTTCTCTTGGGATGTTATCAAAAATTGAAAATGGCATAACGTCACCCTCTCTAAAGACGCTTCAGCTCTTGGCAGATGCCCTCAGTGTGCCTGTGACTGCTTTGTTTCGGCGTTATGAGGAAAACCGCGAAGTCATCCACACAAAAGCGGGTGAAGGCGTTGAAATTATCCGAGAGGGGACAAGAGCTGGTCATCAATATCGCATGCTTGGTCATATCGGAGCGAATTCCAGCGGTGTCTTTACAGAACCCTATATCATCACGCTCAGCCACGAATCCGACGTATTCCCGACCTTTCAACATGATGGTTTGGAGTTGCTCTATGTACTTCAAGGGCAAGTAAAATATCGACACGGCTCAGAGCTTTATCATTTATGCCCGGGAGATTCGCTGTTTTTTGATGCAGATGCGCCCCATGGGCCAGAAATCTTAGTTGACCTTCCCGTCAAATTTTTGGCTGTTATCTCCTATAAAAACCCAGCCACTTAGACGTCGTATTGATCTCTATCAATCCGATAAAACACTGATTTTGCCAAACGTAGGCCATGTTCAGAGTACGGAGATGACAAAACGTATAAAAAGTGCTCAGCAGGCACATATAAAGCAATTGCAATTTTCCCATCAGTTGATATTGTTTCATTTCAGTAATATAATGGGCACATTGAATAGTGCGGTGATGGAGGCTTTAAATGTGTGGAATTGTCGGTCTTTTTTTAAAGGACAAAGCGCTTGAACCCCAGCTTGGTCACATGCTGAGTGAAATGTTAGTGACGATGACAGATCGTGGTCCAGACAGCGCTGGAATTGCGATTTATGGAGAGGATCAAAGTGGTCAGAGCAAAATCACAATCCAGTCTGAAGGCGGGTCTGTCGATTATGCGCTACTGCAACAAGAGCTGCGCCAAGCGCTGGAATGTGATGTCAAAGTGACGCCAAATAGCACTCATGCCGTCATCGAAATAGAAACGGCGCGCGCGGGACAATTGCGAAATGTATTGCAATCAGAGCATTCAGATATTCGCGTGATGAGTCAGGGCGATAAAATCGAAATCTATAAGGAAGTTGGTTTGCCCGAAGACGTGTCTAAACGCTTCCAAGTCTCTCAAATGGCAGGCAGCCATGGCATCGGGCATACCCGTATGGCGACGGAGTCCGCTGTTACGACAGATGGCGCCCATCCCTATTCAACAGGACCCGATCAATGTCTTGTTCATAACGGGTCTTTGTCAAACCACAATGCACTCAGGCGCAAACTCACTCGCGAAGGTATCAAGATCGAGAGCGAAAACGATACAGAAGTTGGCGCGGCCTATTTAACGTGGAAAATGGCTGAAGGCGCGAGTCTTGGAGAGGCCTTGGAAAGCTCGCTTAACGATTTGGACGGCTTTTTTACCTTTGTTGTTGGCACCAAGGATGGATTTGGCGTCCTGAGAGACCCGATTGCCTGCAAACCTGCTGTATTGGCAGAAACGGATCAATATGTCGCCTTTGGCAGCGAATACCGCGCCTTGGTCAACCTTCCTGGTATCGAAGAGGCCCGCGTTTGGGAGCCAGAACCCGCAACCGTTTATTTTTGGAGCCATTGATATGTTGACCTATGATTTAGACGCTGAAGGTCTACGCGGCCTGAATGAGGCCCTGCAAAAACAAACTCAAGAGACCAATGAAACCCAATGGGAGGTGGTAAACCCAAAAGGCAGCCATGCGATTGCCGTAGGTTTAGATGCGCCCATCGACGTCACGGTGCATGGTTCAACAGGCTATTACTGTGGCGGCATGAACCAACAAGCCACAATCCGCGTCAAAGGGTCCGCTGGGCCTGGGGTGGCTGAAAACATGATGTCGGGCACCGTAATCATTGAAGGCGACGCCAGCCAATACGCTGGTGCAACAGGCCATGGCGGGCTCTTGGTGATTAAGGGCAACGCAAGTTCTCGATGCGGGATCTCGATGAAGGGCATCGATATTGTGGTCCATGGCAACATCGGTCACATGTCCGCCTTTATGGCGCAGGCGGGAAACCTCGTGGTCTGTGGCGATGCGGGTGATGCCTTGGGGGACTCTCTATATGAGGCCCGTCTCTTCGTGCGCGGTTCGGTCAAGAGTTTAGGGGCCGATTGCGTTGAAAAAGAAATGCGCCCCGAACACATTGCTCTCCTCAGCGCGCTGTTGGAAAAAGCCGAAAGCGATGCAAAGCCAGAGGAGTTCAAACGCTATGGATCAGCGCGCAAACTCTACAACTTTGATGTTGATAGCAACACAACTTATTAAAGCGGGAATACAATAATGGATAACAAAACACCCAAAACGCTCCCGATACAATCTGCAACCTTTACACCAGAGGTCAACGCCGAAATTCGACGGGCCGCTGCAACGGGTATCTACGACATCAGAGGCGGAGGAGCAAAACGCAAAGTCCCCCATTTTGACGATCTTGTGTTTCTCGGAGCCTCCGTCTCTCGCTACCCACTGGAAGGGTACCGAGAGACCTGCAATACAAAGGTCACGCTTGGAACGCGTTTTGCCAAGAAGCCCATTGAATTGGATATTCCAATCACCATTGCGGGGATGAGCTTTGGCGCCCTCTCTGGACAGGCAAAAGAGGCGCTTGGCCGCGGTGCAAGTGCTGCAGGCACATCCACCACTACAGGGGATGGCGGCATGACCCCAGAAGAGCGCGGGCACTCAAACAAGCTTGTGTATCAGTATCTGCCGTCTCGCTATGGTATGAACCCCAATGACTTACGCAAAGCAGACGCCATTGAGGTGGTGGTTGGGCAAGGTGCCAAACCAGGCGGTGGCGGTATGCTCCTCGGTCAAAAAATTTCAGATCGTGTCGCAGAAATGCGCACCTTGCCAAAAGGGATCGATCAACGCTCCGCCTGTCGCCATCCTGATTGGACAGGACCAGATGACCTTGAGATCAAGCTTCTTGAATTGCGCGAAATCACGAATTGGCAAGTTCCGATTTATGTAAAAGTCGGTGGCACACGGCCCTATTATGACACAGCACTTGCGGTAAAATCAGGGGCAGATGTGGTGGTCTTGGACGGGATGCAAGGCGGGACTGCCGCCACTCAAGACGTCTTTATAGAACATGTGGGCATACCGACCTTGGCAGCCATCAGACCAGCCGTTCGCGCCTTGCAAGATCTTGGAGTGCACCGTGAAGTGCAGCTTGTTGTTTCAGGTGGTATTCGTAATGGAGCCGATGTCGCCAAGGCAATGGCGCTTGGCGCCGATGCTGTAGCGATCGGGACAGCAGCCCTTATTGCTTTGGGCGATAATGATCCAAAATGGGAAGCTGAATATCAAAAGCTTGGCACAACGGCGGGTGCCTACGATGACTGGCACGAGGGGCAAGACCCTGCAGGCATCACAACACAAGACCTAGCACTTGCGTCGCGGCTTGACCCGATTGACGCGGGCCGCCGTCTGCGCAACTATCTCAAAGTCATGACTTTAGAGGCGCAAACCATTGCGCGTGCCTGTGGTCATAATGATTTGCGCAATCTCGAACCAGAGGACCTTTGCGCTTTGACGGTCGAAGCGGCGGCAATGGCACAAGTGCCTTTGGCTGGGACGGAATGGTATCCGGGAAAGCCAGGCACGGGATATTGAAACATAGGGGCCTCACATCAGGCCCGAGCAAAGACTAAAACAGGGAGACACAGCATATGGCAACTGATCTAGCCAAATTCGCCCAAGACAACGGCGTAAAATATTTCATGATTTCGTTTACCGATCTGTTCGGAGGACAACGGGCAAAACTTGTCCCCGCCCAAGCCATTGCGGATATGCAAGAAGAGGGTGCCGGATTTGCTGGATTTGCAACTTGGCTAGATATGACACCCGCCCATCCCGATATGCTGGCCGTTCCAGACCCTGACTCTGTTATTCAGCTGCCTTGGAAACCAGAAGTGGCTTGGGATGCGGCCAACCCTGTGATGGAAGACCAAGATGTTGAGCAAGCCCCGCGCAATGTCCTGCGTCGTCTTATTGCTGAAGCAGCAGAGGAAGGGTTACATGTCAAAACAGGGATCGAGGCGGAATATTTCTTACTGACGCGCGACGGCTCTGCCCTCAGCGATGAATATGATACGGCCGAAAAGCCATGTTACGATCAACAAGCCGTGATGCGACGGTATGATGTCGTGCGCGAAATTTGCGATTACATGCTCGAACTCGGCTGGGGGCCTTATCAAAACGACCACGAAGACGCCAATGGTCAGTTTGAAATGAACTGGGAATTCGACGATGTCTTAAAAACAGCCGATAAACATTCCTTTTTCAAGTTTATGACCAAGTCAGTCGCTGAGAAACATGGCTATCGCGCCACCTTTATGCCAAAACCTGTGGAAGGCCTCACAGGAAATGGCTGTCATGCGCATATTTCAGTTTGGGATGCCGCAGGTGATAACGCTACAACCAATGTCTTTGCCACCGACAAAGGCGAAGGGGAGACAGGCGAACTTGGCCTCTCTGATCAAGGCCGCGCCTTTCTTGGCGGTATCATGAAACATGCAAGCGCTATGGCAGCGATCACAAACCCAACCGTGAACAGTTACAAGCGTATCAATGCCCCGCGCACCACGTCTGGGGCGACTTGGGCGCCCAACACGGTGACTTGGACAGGCAATAACCGCACACATATGGTCCGTGTCCCAGGACCCGGCCGCTTTGAATTACGCCTGCCTGATGGCGCGGCCAATCCTTATCTCCTCCAAGCTGTGATTATAGCTGCTGGTTTGGATGGCATTCGCACTAATGCGGACCCGGGCAAACGACATGACATCGATATGTATGCCGAAGGGCATAAGGTCCGCGGTGCGCCTAAGCTTCCACTGAACCTTTTGGATGCGCTCCGCACCTTTGACAAAGACAAAGGACTGAAAGCCGCCTTGGGTGATGAATTTTGCCAAGCCTATCTGAAACTGAAACACAACGAGTGGAATTCCTATATGTCTCACCTGAGCGCTTGGGAAAAAGAGAATACACTCGATATTTAATCAAAGAAACTCGGCTTGCCCATGAATTGGGCAAGCCAATTCGCTAGCACGGCCGCAAAACGAAATATAACGCGAAAGCCCACGAGACAATTACAAATGGGCATTTGTAAGTGTCTTAGAAATTGAATATGGCATCTTAAATTTATTACAAAGCACAAAACCCATGTCTCTTGAACACATAGCCTCATATCCTCCTGCGTATATTGCTAAAATCTTGCGTGAAAACAAAATCATCGCCTCTGTGGGCGTGAGCCTCAATCCGATTAAACCCAGCTTTTTGGTCGGGCGGTGGTTATCGAAACGAGGCTATACGATCATACCAGTTAATCCTGTTTATGCGGGTCAAGAGATGTGGGGACAGGTCACATATAGCGCGCTCAGCGAAATCAAAGAGCATATCGATATGGTGCAGGTGTTTCGACGCTCTGAGGCCGTTCCAGAGATCGTTGACGAGGCGCTGGAGCATTTACCAAATCTGAAAACAATTTGGATGCAGATCGGTGTCAGTCACAAGGATGCAGCGAAAAAGGCACAAGCAAAAGGGATCGACGTTATCCAAGACCTCTGCCCTAAGATGGAGCATCAACGCCTCTCTGGTGAGTTGGGCCGCTATGGTGTCAATACGGGCTTAATCACCTCAAAGCTTATCAACTTGGGACTGTAAGCGCTGAGGGCAAACTGGTAATACTCAATTTAACCCGAATTATGAATAAGGAAATGGCGAAAATCCTTTATAACCCTGAAATGCAAAGCATTTCAGCATGTGTCCGCCCGCCCCACGGCGGGCACATTCGTGCCCACCCGGGCCGACACATGAGGCGAGCTCTGGATAGTGTTTCAAAACAATGCGCTAGCCCAGCGTTATTCATATCTGGGGTTACTTACAAACCTCTGCATAAAGCCGCTCTCAATTAGAAATGAGGGGCGCTGCCGCCTGCGAAGGCGCAGTCTGGTGGTGCCAGCCTGCGTGGTGTTTCTTTTATCATACCCACTGCGCAGAGATCTTGATACAGCAGTCCTTACCATTGAACAGCTTTACCAGCCCAATCAAAAAACTGTCCGCTCTGGGACGGGGAAAGACTGTCTAAAACACGCAGCAGGTTTTCTGCGGCGTCCTGTGGCGAAACGGTTGGATGACCCTTGGCAAATTCCGAAGTAAGCGGCGTGCGTACGGTGCCAGGATGAAGGGCCACGCAGATCGAGTTTGGGTGTGTGCGTTGCAGCTCAATTGCGCCTGTGTGGATCAATTGATTAAGCGCCGCTTTTGACGCACGATAAGAATACCATCCGCCCAAGCGATTATCACCAATAGAGCCAACCCGCGCCGAAAGCGCTGCAAAAATGCTATTTCCCTCTTTCTTTAGTAGTCTTTTAGCATGGAGTAGGCAGAGCATTGGGCCTGCCGCATTCAGGGTAAATTGCTCTATCAATGCCGCTTGTGATACCTGCGACATAGATTTTTCGGGGCGGCTGTGATCTGACACCAAGGCACCCGTTGCCACAAAAACAATGTCAAATTGGGTTTCTATATTGCTAAGCTGTTCTGTAACGACCGCTTCGTCCCTCAGATCAAAACCATGAACGCGACGCGATAAACCAGTGACACGTGCCCCCTTTACTTCAAAAGCCTGCTGTAGCGCATGGCCAATACCACCTGTATTGCCGATTAAAAGTACATCCTTCATAACCCTGAGCTAGACGATTACAGAGCAAGATCAAGTTCCTTTCTCTATGCTTCGCGCTGCTTGCTCATTTCACTTAGGTGGGTTACATCGCCCCAGAACTTAACAGGCAGGAGGGCCAGATGGCCAAGGTGAAAAAGACCCCTCGCCCCAAAGCACAAACCCCAAAAGGGTTTCGTGACTATTTCGGCGCGGACGTTTCTGAACGCAATAATATGCTAGAAACGATTGGGTCTGTATATCACCATTATGGCTTTGAGGCGCTAGAAAGCAGTGCCGTTGAAACGGTCGAAGCCTTGGGAAAGTTCCTTCCTGATGTGGATCGACCCAATGAGGGCGTTTTTGCATGGCAAGAGGAGGACAGCGATTGGCTGGCCCTTCGCTATGATCTAACGGCCCCCTTGGCGCGCGTCTATGCGCAGTACCGCAATGAACTTCCCACCCCGTATCGGCGCTATGCCATGGGGCCAGTGTGGCGCAATGAAAAGCCGGGCCCAGGCCGCTACCGTCAATTTTACCAATGCGACGCAGATACAGTTGGCGCCGCAAACGTTGCCGCGGATGCTGAAATTTGCATGATGCTTGCCGATATTTTGGAGCGCTTAGGGATTGCCCCAGGTGATTTTGCTATCAAAGTAAACAACCGCAAAGTTTTAAACGGTGTGTTGGAGACGATGGGGCTCACTGACGTCGCACAGCGAGACGCCGTTTTGCGCACAATCGACAAATTTGACAAAGTCGGCGTTGAAGGGGTGCGCGACCTTTTGGGTAAGGGTCGTCTGGATGCCTCTGGTGCTTATATCGACGGTGTGGGTCTGAGTGCGGCGCAAGCCGATCCAGTCATTGCCTTTCTAACATCGAAGGGAAAGAGTACTGCCGAAACGCTCGCTAACTTGGCTCAAGCTGTCGGCTCATCGCCAACGGGTGCAGCTGGGGTGAGAGAGCTGGAAACAATCGCAACACTCGCTGCACAGGCGGGCTATTCAAGTGCGAAAATTGATGTTGACCCATCGGTGGTACGTGGTCTGGGCTATTACACAGGACCCGTATTTGAAGCCGAGCTCACCTTTGACATTCTCGATGAGAAGGGACGTAAACGGCAGTTTGGCTCTGTCGCTGGCGGCGGGCGCTATGATGATTTGGTCAAACGCTTTACCGGCCAAGAAGTCCCCGCGACAGGCGTCTCAATTGGCGTGGATCGCCTCCTTGCGGCACTGCGGGAAAAGGGGCGGATTGCGTCTCAAGAGCGCGGACCCATTATCGTGACGGTCATGGATAAGGATCACATGTCTGATTACTTTGACATGGTTACGGAGCTACGCGGTGCTGGCATTCGAGCCGAATGCTATCTTGGCAATCCCAAAAACTTTGGCAACCAGCTGAAATATGCGGATAAGCGCGAGGCTCCGATTGCCATTATACAAGGCGAAAGCGAACGCAACGCGGGCCGGGTCCTGATCAAAGATTTGATCTTGGGAAGCAAACTTGCAGTGCAGGCAACCTTGGAAGAATGGAAGGAAAACCCCGCGCAAATCGAGGTCGATCGCTCTGACTTGGTTCAAAATATTCAAGCGATTTTGAAGAAGTATACCTGATGACTGATCTTTCTCTTTGGGCCAAGGCGGAACAGATCGCACAGGTTCTTCGCCAACAAGGCGCTGTTGCAATTGACACCGACGTCCTGCAACCCGCGGACTTTCTGCTAGATCTTTATGGAGAAGACATACGTGCACGCGCCTATGTGACCTCAGATCCACTTCGCGGTGATCTTATGCTGCGTCCAGATTACACTGTTCCAATATCCAGAGCCTTTTTGGACAGTGGTGAGAAAGAGGCGCGTTATTCCTACGTCGGGACGGTCTTTCGCCGTCAAGAGAGCGATCTGAACCGCGCAAATGAATATATTCAGGTTGGATATGAACGGTTTGGCGACCGCAACGAGCCAGAGGCTGAAGCAGATGTATTTTGTTCAATTCGCGAGGCTTTGGATCATCCCAATCTATCTGTCCAAACAGGCGATATCCAGATTTTGACCACAGCTGTACAAGGGTTGCGGACGACGCCAGAACGCCGCGCAGCCTTGATGCGCCATATCTGGCGTCCGCGGCGCTTTCGTTCGCTCTTGGAAAAATATGCAGGCCTAAAGCCTGCAACCAACCAAGGACAAGCGCGCCTATCTGAGGAGATCCCCTTTATTGGCCTCAGACAAAGGCAAGAAGTGCAAGCTCGCCTTGACATTTTGCAAAGAGAGACGAAGACGGAGCCGATTTCTAAGATTGAATTAGACCTTTTAAAGGAAATTACCCAACTCAAAGATACCTATTCAAATGTTTTGAGTGTGCTGCGCGACTTTGCAGTTGACCTCCCACATTTGACGGATGCCATCGATACGATTGAAAGACGCTTAGACGCGCTCAGTAAGCGCGGCATAAATACAGATGAGCTCATATTTGAAGGAAGCTTTGGGCGCACATCGATGGAATATTATGACGGGTTTGTCTTTGGCTTTTCACTGCGCACGAAAATGGCGTCGCTCCAAGTTGCATCAGGCGGGCGGTATAATGCGCTTTTGCGTCAATTGGGTGCCGTGGGCAATCATGGAGCTGTTGGCGGCGTGATACGCCCCGCTCTTTTGCAGCAAGCAAAGGAGGAGCAAGAATGAGCCTCAAACTTGGTATTCCCTCAAAGGGACGTTTGATGGAAAAAACATTCGAGTGGTTCAATAACCGCGGGATGGCCTTTCGAAAAATTGGATCAGATCGTGAATATGCGGCAGAAATCGGCGGTATAAATGGCGTTGAACTGGTGCTCTTATCTGCCTCTGAAATCCCACGTGAGCTAGCCGCGGGACGCATTCACTTAGGCATCACAGGAACAGATCTTGTCCATGAAAAAATGGTCAACTGGCCCTCAAAGATTGAGGCACTCGAAGAGCTTGGCTTTGGCTATGCAAACCTCATCATAGCTGTTCCAACATGTTGGGTAGACGTAGACACTTTGGACGATTTTGATGCTGTTTGCGCAGCTTTTCGCAAAAATCATGGCTTTCGCCTACGGATCGCAACGAAATATCATCGATTGACACGAGAGTTTTTGCGCGATGCGGGGGTCGCTGATTATCAGATTGTCGACAGTCAAGGTGCGACCGAAGGGACGGTCAAAAACCAAACCGCTGAAGCCATCGCAGATATCACAACCAGTGGACAAACGCTCAAGGCCAACCACCTTAAAATTCTCAAGGACGGGCTGATCCTAAAGTCCCAAGCCACCCTCTTTTCCTTGCACAGAGGATCAATAGACGAGGCAGACCGTCCTATATACGACGAATTTCTAGCTAAACTTGACAACCCAAAATAAGGTTGAGGCATTTATACTTATCAATATAGAGAGCGGGTCATGCTATTTCGCAGCATTTTATGTTTGATCCTGTGGTAAACTGCTGGTCACGCATGGGAACTCATCGAACTTAAAGACGAAGAAGGGATCTATCACAGTATCGAGCAGGCTGGAGAGGGAGGCGCCTTTTTTTATGTCACATGCTACGATCAACGCGAACAAATCGATATTGAATTCCCAGTGGGAAACATGGGTGCAGATGATGCTGCAATTTTATTGCAGGTTGATCAGAACAGCGAAGCGTTGCTTGCGGGCTCTATCGACAATGTTGATAGCGGTACCTCCATTTTCTATGGCTTAGATCGCTCTGGTAAGCCATCGGTTGCCACACAAAAATTAATCCACCAAATGCGCGCGGGAACCGACCTTTACTTTGGTGATCCCGATTATAGAGAGGCGATAGATGTTTGGCCGCTCAAAGGATTTACCAAGGCCCATAACGCGCTCAAGAAAAATGTGGCATTCTCTAGAGCCTGCAGAACTCTAGAGAACCCCAATATCCGCGAGTGCCCCAGCAAGATCAGCGGGCAGCGCCTCTTCACCTGCGTTTCTTCTGGGCAAATCTACAGGGGCTTGCTCTGGCTCCAGATACCGCCAGCCTTGAAAGGGGCGTTTTTTGACCGTGGAGGTGGGAATGAGTTCTGGATCAAGCACAATCGCGCAGCGGCGAATACCATCCTGCCCTATGACTTCATCAAGGCGTAAAATCCGTTGGCGACACTGTAAAAAGCCCTTAATCACCCAATAAATAGAACCACCATCGCAGATTTCTTGCTCTCGTCTTGGCCACATGCGGGTCACATGGCGGGGAAGGCCGTCTGTCCCTTGGGCGCGGGC
>WTIQ01000107.1 GCA_011525185.1 Paracoccaceae bacterium
ATTGCCTCGTCCATGTATTGGGCAATCAAACGGGGCGGTATCGCAGGCGAAGTAAGCGGATATGCCCGCAGTCAAGCCACCCGCCAAAAGGCACGCGAGATTGGCCTATGTGATCATATTTGCGACACTGCGCAAGAGGCTGTGAAAGATGCAGACCTTGTTGTGCTTTGCGTTCCAGTCGGTGCAATGGGCGATCTGGCAAAAGAAATAGCGCCAGCGCTGAAATCTGGCGCCACCATTAGTGATGTGGGTTCTGTTAAAAAGGATGTCATCCAAACGGTTGGCCCCCATGTGCCAGAGGGCGTCCATTTTGTCCCCGCTCATCCCATCGCAGGAACCGAACATTCAGGTCCAGAAGCGGGCTTTGCAACCCTGTTTGACAATCGCTGGTGCCTAATTGTGCCGACACCAGAGAGCGATCGGAGCGCGGTTGATCGACTTTGTGCACTGTGGAAGGGGATTGGGGCGAATGTCGACATAATGGACGCCGATCACCATGATCTTGTCCTTGCTGTCACCAGTCATGCGCCGCACCTCATCGCCTACACGATGGTCGGAGTGGCCGACGATCTCAGCCGCGTGACTGATAGCGAAGTGATCAATTATTCGGCCGCTGGTTTTCGGGACTTCACTCGTATCGCTGCCTCTGATCCGACCATGTGGCGCGACGTCTTTTTGACAAACAAAGACGCAACTCTTGAAATCTTAGGCCGTTTCACCGAAGAACTGTTCATGCTTCAAAGGGCAATCCGCCAGGGCGATGGTCAGCATTTGCATGACTACTTTACCCGCACGCGTAATATTCGACGCGGGATTATTGAAGCAGGACAGGACACGGACAAACCCGATTTTGGTCGTACAGAGTAGGACCGAAAGGGCAAGTTGAGAGACGACGAGGCATCAGGCAATGAACGACCCTTTATTTCCCAAATCTCCCGCCGATCTCTTGCCAACAGAAGAGGCACTTAAACTCGACGGCCTCGAATATATGCAAGGTCTTCTTGATGGAAAACTGCCTGCAGCCACGATCAGCGAAACGCTCAACTACAGGCTCAGCGAAGTGGAAGAGGGCAAAATCACCTTTCGCGGTAGCCCTCAGTTCAATGCGCTCAATCCTATGGGGACCGTTCACGGCGGTTGGTATGGCACCGTTCTAGACAGCGCAATGGCCTGCGCCATCGCAACACAAGTCCCCAAAGGCTACGCCTCTACGACTTTAGAATTCAAAGTGAATATCATCCGCCCTATTCCGACGGGAATGGAAGTGATCATTGTAGGAGAAACAGACCATGTGGGACGCTCCACCGGCGTTGCAACCGGACGCATTTTCGGTGCGGATAACGAAAAACTATATGCCACAGCCTCAACCACTTGCTTTGTGTTTAAAGTGACACCAGCAAGCTGATGTCATAAACTCTGACGGCCGCATGCTTTTTTCGAGCCATTTTTTTCAAGGCAAAAGCCCGCTGCATAACGCCGCTTCCGTTTAGAAATGAGGCCCGCGCCTGCCTGGGTAGGCGCGCGTTTACGATAAGGAAGCCTATGCGAATTCCCCGCAATACACATATATTGCAATACCTTGAGACAGTGAACGCGCCTGCCGAGGGGGCAGGCAGGCGCGGGCTGGTGGCGCAGTTAAGCGCGGTGTTTTGGCTATTTTTCGGTCTTTCTTGAAAACAATGTACTAACCGAGCCTCACCCATCACTGAGGTTCACTTACGTCCACTACAGTTTCCACTTGATCGAACAGCCGATAGATTGGATTTGCTCTCTGGGCCCTTCGCCCGTTTCTGCGATTTGTTTCATCGCTTCAAACAAATCTCTGCGCAGGTCTTTGGGGCCTGCGACACTCATTGACGCATCTAGGCGACCGCGATATTGCAATTCGTCTTTTGCATTAAACCCAAAGAAATCAGGTGTGCAGGCGGCATCATAGGCGCGCGCGATGGCTTGGGTCTCATCATAAAGATAGGGGAAGGGAAAGCCCCGCTCCTCTGAAAGCCGCGCCATATTTTCAAAACTGTCTTGTGGATAGGTTAGCGCGTCATTGGCGCTGATTGCCACAACGCCAATGCCCAAATCGCTCAACTCTCTCGCATCCCGAATAATGCGATCTAAGATCGACAAAACATAGGGGCAATGATTGCAGATAAACATCACTAAAGTGCCATTTTCACCGCGACTTTGTGCCAGTGAAATCATCTCTCCTGATGTCGCAGGGAGGTTAAATTCAACGGCCTTCCAGCCGAAATCACATACGGGAGGAATAGCAGCCATGACTATACCTCTGCCGCGGCGCGAATGGCGGCTATATTGCGTCCATAGACCTCTGGCGCGCTGACCGAGCCGCCTTTGAATACCGCAGATCCCGCCACCAAGACATCTGCTCCTGCTGCGCTGACGAGCGGTGCCGTTTCAGGGGTCACACCGCCGTCAATTTCAATGTGAATGGGACGATCGCCAATCATATTGCGTAAACTCTGCACCTTTTCGATTTGTGAATGGATAAAGCTTTGCCCTCCAAACCCAGGGTTCACGGTCATCACACAAATGAGATCAACCATATCCAAGACATATTCCACCGCCGAAACTGGCGTTGCAGGATTGAGCGCGAGCCCCGCCTTGCATCCCTGATTGCGTATGGCTTGCAGTGTCCGGTGAGCGTGAGCAGAGGCCTCAACATGTGCTGTGATCACATCCGCTCCTGCCTTTGCATAGGCCTCAATATAGGGGTCTACGGGCGCAATCATCAAATGAACATCCATGACCGTTTTTATATGAGGACGAATAGCCGCGCAGAGCGCAGGCCCAAAGGTCAGGTTGGGCACAAAATGACCATCCATCACGTCCACATGCACCCAATCCGCACCCTGCGCTTCGATCGCCTGAATTTCTTGACCAAAATTGGCAAAATCAGCGGAGAGAATGGAGGGGGCAATTTTGACGGATCGATCAAAGGGCATGGTTCAACTTTCATTTCAAGGTTTACACAAGGCCTGTACCCTCTTTAGAGAGAGGTCATCCTCGCTGCAAGTGCTCACTGCTTGCATGCGCCATCAACTCAGACGCAGTTCAAAAAGGGCAGGCTGATGAACATCCGGCAAAAGGGGCTTTTGATCACAACACTGGGGGTGTTGTTTGTGGTCCCAGATTCTTTGTTTGTCCGTTTGATTACAGCGGAACCGATGGTTGTTGCCTTTTGGCGCAGCCTCGTTTCAGGGCTTTTAATTGCGCTCGCTCTGCTCGTCACTGGCGGGTTCAAAGCATTTTCTGTTATTCTCCAGATGGGAGGACTGGGCTGGCTTTATTGTGCGGCCATTGGCTCGACCTCGCCTGCTTTTGTACTTGCTGTGAGCAACACAAGCGTTGCAAACGTCGTCTTTATCTTTGCAGCAATCCCTGTTTTTGCAGCCTTTCTCAGTTGGATTTTTTTGAAAGAACCGGTGACCCGTCGCTTGATCCTCACCATGATCGGCGTTGGCGTTGGTCTTGCCATAATCGCCTTTGGTGGAGAAGAGGGCGGCCTTGCGCATTGGAGCGGCGATGCCTTTGCGCTTTACGTTGCCTTTGCCTATGCTGGGGCTTTGACAATCTTGCGCGGCCTCAAAGACCTCTCAATGGTGCCTGCTATTCCAGTGGGTTATCTTCTCTCTGCGCTTGTGATCGCGCTCTTTATCGACCCGTTTGGACAGTGGAACGGCAACATAAATCTGTATGCTGCTCACGGATTCTTCATAGCACTTGCAACGTGCGGCTTAACGCTTGGTCCACGCTACATCAGCTCGCCCGAAGTCTCGCTTTTGATTTTGCTGGAGTCTATTCTCGCACCCCTCCTTGTCTGGGTGGTTTTGGGAGAAAACCCTGGCCAAGCGACACTTGTTGGGGGAGCTATTGTTATCGCCACACTTACCGTTTCAAATGGCAGCGCACTGTTTAAAAATAACGAAAGCACCTCTTCATAAAGCCCTTTCACTTCAACGATTAGAGCACGCTCTAACTTACCCTTTTGTCGCATGTTCGAACCGCCAAACCGGTGCCCACTTTGGCTGAACATGCTCTAGCGGCGTCTGCTTTGCATCACCAAGCGTTCGATCATCGGAGTAAAGATCAATTGCATTGCAAGATCCATTTTACCGCCCGGCACAACAATAGAATTGGCGCGGCTCATCCAACTGCCGTTTATCATATGCGTCAGATAAGAAAAATCGATGCCGCGAGGATCTTTAAAGCGGATCACGACAAGGCTTTCATCCGCGGTTGGAATCCATCTGGCCACAAAAGGGTTTGACGTATCGACCACTGGAACCCTTTGAAAATTAATGTCCGTCTCAGTGAACTGAGGAATGATGCAATGCACATAGGCATGCATGCGGCGCAAAATCACATCGGTTACCGCCTCGGTCGAATATCCGCGGCTTTCTTTATCGCGGTGAATCTTTTGAATCCATTCCAAATTGACCACGGGAACAATTCCAATTTTAAGATCCGCATATTGAGCAATATTGACCTCACTGTTCACAACCGCGCCATGCAGCCCCTCATAAAACATGATATCGGTATCATCTGAAATCGCACTCCAGGCGGTGAATTCGCCAGCTGCGACGCCATATTTTTTTGCACCAGCCTCATCGTGCACATATTTGCGGGTCTTAGCTTTCCCCGTTTCACCATAAAGACGAAAGGTCTCTTCCAGCGCTTTGAGATCATTTGCTTCATAGGAAAAATGCGAAAAGGTTTCATCACGATTGTCGGAGCGTTTTTGCAGCTCTGCACGCATCTCTGCGCGGTTATAGCGATGGTAGGAGTCCCCTTCGATGGTCACCGCTGTAACCTTTTCACGTCTAAATATCTGTTCAAACGTGTGCTTTATCGTCGATGTCCCTGCCCCCGAGGATCCAGTGACCGATATGATAGGATGCTGTCTGCTCATTTGATTGCTTTACCCACGAAATAACCCACGGCTGGTGAAAAGCGCTGATAATTCTTTCTCGGGCTCTTCATGATAAGAGCGGATCAAATCAACGCATTCGCGGCTCCCAAACACGAAAGGGACGCGCTCGTGCAATTCAGACGCCGCAAGATCAAGTGTATCGGTATGCCCATCAATCGCGCGACCGCCTGCTTGTTCAATCAAAAAGCCGATCGGTGCACATTCATAAAGCAATCTCAAACGCCCTTTGTCATAGCCATCGCGCTGATCAGCAGGATACAAAAAGACCCCGCCACGTGTTAAAATACGATGAGCCTCAGCGACCAGTGATGCGACCCAGCGCATATTAAAATGGCGCTCGCGTGCCCCGTTCACCCCTGCCAAACATT
>WTIQ01000156.1 GCA_011525185.1 Paracoccaceae bacterium
GGCCTATGTCGCTGTAATCATTCAATCCCGCCTCACGGGGCTGGGGGAGACTTTGGAAGAAGCTGCCTCAGACCTCGGCGCAAAACCCTTTAAAGTGCTCACCGCGATTACCCTGCCCCGTCTGGCGCCCGGAATGTTGTCAGGCTGGCTTTTGGCCTTCACGCTCTCGCTTGATGATCTGGTGATCGCAAGCTTTGTGACGGGGCCCGGGTCCAATACCCTGCCGATCCTCATTTTTTCACGGATTAAACTGGGGTTGCGACCTGATATAAACGCGCTGGCAACCATAATGATCCTCTTTGTCGCTATATTGGTTGCGATTGCCGCACTGATCATGTTTCGCCAACACAAGCGCGATTTGATGGAGCAACAGATGGCTGGAGCACGCCCGAGCTAGAGTCCCTGCGAAACGTCGAAACGCTGCCCGCTAAGGCTGAACGTGTTCTGCTCCTTATTAAGGTCTCACATCGCTTTCTCTACCTCGTCTAGCGCCTCCTCGAGAATATCGAACATCGTATCTATTTCTGGCTTTGTGATGATCAAAGGCGGTGAAAATACAGCCATGTTGATCAAAGGGCGCACCAAGAGGCCCCGTTCTTCGCATGCGGCATCCAACAAGGCACCTAGCTTGCGCTCATCATCCAGCGAGGCATCGCGATCAGGCGTGCCCTCTAAACATCCAAGTAATCCAGCACCCCGCGCATCCCCAACCATAGGATGATCCGCCAAATCGCTTACACGACTCTGAAAATAAGGCGTTATTTCGCGCACATGTTCAAGGATATTTTCCCGCTCTATGATCTCGATATTCTTAAGCGCGGCCGCACAACAGACCGGATGGGCCGAATAGGTATAGCCAACCGAGAAAAGCGCAGGATCGCCTGGGCTTTCCATGCGTTCCATCAAGCGATCCGAGAGAATGCATGCCCCCATGGGAAGGTAACCAGAGGTAAGCCCTTTGGCGCATGTGATAATATCAGGCTCAATATCAAACACCTCTTTTGAGGCAAACCAATGCCCCAACCTGCCAAATCCTGTGACGACTTCATCGGAAATATAAAGAATATCATGCTTGGCACAGATCTCTCGGGTGCGTTTATGGTAGCCGTCAGGCGGGATCACCACACCGCCCGAACACAAAATAGGTTCTGCGATAAAGGCACCTATTTTATCAGCACCAATTGTTGTAATTGCATGCTCTAGATCCGCTACCTTTTCATCGCACCATGCTGCAATACTCGTCCCCTTATGACGTCGATAGGGATTGACGTCAGGCAAAAAGTGAACAAGCCGTTTTTCGATGTCAAATCTGGAGCGGTCTCTTTCCTTTCCAGAAACCGAGGCAGCAAGATATGTCGATCCATGATAGCCTTTTTCACGCGCAAGAATGATTTTTTTCTCAGGCCGCCCGAGCCTGTTGTTTAAAAAATGTACCGTTCGCAGCGCTGTATCAACTGCTGTGGATCCACCGGTGGTGAAGAGAACGGTGTTTAGATCACCGGGTGCCATTTTTGCGATTTTTTCGGCTAAGAGCGTGACCGGCTCGGTTGTATTGGTCCAAGGTGACGAATACGGAAGTTTCAACGCCTGTGCCCCGATGGCCTCAGCCATTTCAGCGCGCCCATAGCCAATTTGAACGCACCACATGCCGCCTGGGCCATCGATGTAACGCCGCCCTTGTCTGTCCCAGAGATAAATTCCTTGTGCCTCTTGTGCGAGCATATGATCATATGCGCGAAACTCGTGCATAGCAGCCCAAGGATGCAAATGATGCGCGCGATCCAGCGCAAAAAGCTCGTCGTCTGCCATTGTATTTGGCATCGCGCTCGGTGGTAAATCTTGGAAGGGAGTCATTGCCTCTTGTTCCTTTTCTCTTTACTTAAATGAGGCAAGATAATCCTCATAAAACGAAAAAATCGCCCATTCCATTTCGGCCAATGGCCCCGGACGATAATGGAAGGAGTTTACGCCTTCTTGATTAAGGCGAATGATCCGCTCATCATCTTGTGAGGTCACGTCCCAAAGCCAGGTGAGTTGCTCCAGATCATAGTCGCGCCCTGCTTCTGCATCTGCACGCACAAACCAAGTGACTTCTATATCGGTGTCTTGCAGCCCTTTGGGGAAAAAGCGATAGCCCACCATGTGATCAGAGTAGATCAGGAAATTGTTGAGCAAGCCGATTTCCATGTCTGCTGCCCCGCCATCAAAGCCTTCTAAGGTTCCCAAAAGTGGGGCAAGAGGGCGTCCCGACTGGCTGCCTGTCTCATACCCCTCAAAGAGCGGAGAGCGCTTATAGTAAAATTCAATACCAACGGGATCGCCTTGATTGGACGATAGATACAGCTCTTGATCCGACAGGCCAACCGCACAAGACCGTTGTTTCAGCGCCTCCAAGAGGTGTGTTGTCATATGTTCGGGGTCTTTTAGGCTGTGCGAGCGCGCGTATTCCTTATGCGCAGGGCCGCAATGATAGCATTCCATGTAATTTTCTACGGCCAATTTCCAATTTGCCCGCACAGGATAAGACTTCGTCGCGGCCAATTTCAAATTTCTCAAGCCATAGGGTTCCACGAGCGGCTTGAGGCGCTCTATTCCAAGGCGGCACTCAGGGGGGTGCTCAGCGGTTGAGACAAAAATAAGGCCTTCAAAAAGAAAGACATGGGCATTGAGAAGTCCATATTGCGCAGGATCAAACCCCTCGCCCATCTCCTTGGCTGAGCGCAGCGCACCGTTAAGTTCATAGGTCCAAGCATGATAAGGGCACGCAAAAACGCGGCGGTTTCCTGAACGCTCTAAACAAACCCGTGACCCGCGATGACGACAAACATTTAAAAAGGCACCGACTTGCCCCTCTCGATCACGGGCAATGATTAAGGATTCTGGCCCGTAGTCCATTAAGAAAAAGTCGCCTTCTTTTGGGATTTGGCATTCATGCCCAGCCCAAATCCACGTCTTATTCCAGTAATTTTGAATGTCGTGCCGATAGACGGCCTCGGAGGCGTAAAAAGCCTGTTCAAGCGTTTTGTTATGACTCTGGCCTGCGGCTAATGTCTGTAGCTCTTTCAACACCATACCTGTCCCTACCTTACATCTTCACCGAGAGATCGATATATTCACGACGGAAAAATTCGGCGTCGCGGTCACTTTGGTCTTTATCAAAGTTCTGTGCAGCAAGATGCCCCGAAAACACCGCATCAGCAATGAGCCCTGGCGCATAGGCATCTCCCATAAGCTCAAGCGTTTCAAACGCAGCCTCTCCCGTCTCTTGAAGCGCACTCAATTGGTCAAATAAGGCGCTATGTCTCTGCCGCTCCGTCACCAGTAAAACGGCACCACAGGGCAGATTGCTCTCTTGACCTGTAAAGGCACAAGAAAGTGTTGCTTGCCCGTTTTCCAAACGCAAGAGCGTCTGCGACAGGTGCAACTGTGCCCCATGTTTTATGAGATCACTTTGGATGCGCGCTTGCTCCAAAGTATGCTCGCACCAAGGCGAGACCAAAGAGGCAGGGGTGACAAAATCCACCTCGTGACCTTGCGCCGCCAAGTGTTGGGCCAAAACACCTCCCATATAAATTTGATCATCATCATAGATGAGCACTGGTCCAGCCGTCTCGATACCTTTACCAGCCATGATATCGTCAGGTGTGACGATCGGCACTGATCCATCGCTGGAAATGCCAGCACGATTGCTGCGCCCGACCCCATCGCGCCGCCAAGAAGACCCCGTGGCAACAAAGACATGCGAGACATCCATTTCCAGAACCGCCGCGGCATCAAGGTGGCTTTGGACATAAATCTGCGCATTTGCACGGCGCTTGAGATCATAAATGCGATGATCTGCAACGCGGCTCCAAGCGTTGAGCCCCAAAAGAGAGGCCTCGCGCACAGCCCGCCCGCCCAACTGGGAACCTGCCTCTGCCAGCGTCACATTCATGCCGCGTTTGACTAGGGTCATCGCACATTCTAACCCGGCGGGGCCCGCCCCAATCACAAGCGCTGCGCCTTCCTTTTCCATAGGGCGGATAAGTTCAGGGTGCCAGCCGCGCCGCCATTCTTCGCCCATCGTGGGATTTTGTGTACAACGGATCGGCACACCAAGATTGTCACTGGCCACGCAGATATTGCAGCCGATACATTCGCGGATTTCGTCAATTCGACCTTCCTTTATTTTCGCTGGCAAGTAGGGGTCTGCGATCGAAGGCCGCGCTGCTCCGACAAAATCAAGCACACCCTTTTTGACGAGCGAGGTCATTAGATCGGGCGAGCTGAGACGCCCTACCGCGACCACGGGCTTATCGGTCACTTCTTTGACAAATTCAATGTAAGAGGTCTGATAGCCTTCACGCTGTTCAAAACGCGATGTGACCGAGTCGTTTTCCCAACCCGAAACATTCACATCCCAAAGGTCTGGCAAATCTGCAAGAAGCTCGACCACAGCACGCCCCTCTTCATGGGCCTGCATGCCATCGGCACCCTTCATCTCATCCACAGCAAAACGAAAGGCCACGGCGCAGCTCTCACCAACTTCCTCTTTGGTTTCCTCAATCAACTCCCTGATGAGGCGCACGCGATTTTCCAAAGAGCCGCCATATTCGTCCATCCTCTCATTGAGCTGAGGGAGGAGAAAATGATGGGCGATGGTCATATGATGAGCGGCGTAGGCATAAATAATATCAAAACCCGCGGCCTTGGCCCGTCGCGCCGCCTGCCGGTGCCAGCGACGCAATTCCTTGATATCCGATTTATCCATCTGCGCCGCTTGACGCGGCGAGATGAGATCAAGGCTCATATCCACAGGCGCCAGCGAACGCGCCCGCGTCAGCAGATTTGTGGCGTGATTACCGTTATGGGCCAATTCAATCGCAGCCAATGCGCCATGGGCGTGAATAGCATCTGTGATCAGTCGGTTGGCAGGAATATCACGATCATCCCACAACCGGTTTTCGGCATAGGGAGATAAATCAGAGCTTGGATGAATTTCAGTTTCCTGCGTGCTGATGACACCCCAGCCACCTTGCGCCTTTACCCCGCGTGTTGCGGCATCTGCACGGGGTCTAAGGTGCCCCATTCCATTACAATGAGGCACTTGATAAAAGCGATTGGGCGCCATCACGGGGCCAATCTTTATCTGCTCAAACAAAACCTCATACCCGTCTGACACGCCATTCTCCCGCGTTCACTATTTATGACACCAGTCTGGAAGGGAAAGGAAAGGCCTGTCAAGAGCGTCTCAACGTCCTAGACATCCGCAGGATTATCCACATCACGCCCCAGAGCTTTCAGATCCGAATACCGATCTCC
>WTIQ01000403.1:0-4190 GCA_011525185.1 Paracoccaceae bacterium
CATCAAAGATATCGCTGAAAAATATATCATTGAGGGCGAAACAGGGGATGGGGCATTGATGTTTTTACCCTCTGAAGCCGTTTACGCCGAACTCCACGCCAATTTTCCTGAATTGGTAAGAGAGGGCTTTACAGCGCGGGTCTGGATCGTGTCACCGACAACATGCATGGCGACCCTCAACACAATGCGCGCAATCCTTAAAGATGCCCGCATGAAAGAACAAGCAGGCGCCATTCGAAAAGAGCTGGCTCTTTTGTATGACGATGTTGAAAGATTGGGAGGGCGTGTCAGTAACCTTGATCGGCATTTTAATATGGCGGCTAAAGACATCGCGGAGATTAAAATAAGCTCTGAAAAAGCAGGACGCCGAGCACGTCGGCTTGATGCCTTTGATTTTGAAGAACTCTCACAGGAGGTAGGTCCAAATGAGAAGCCGATCAAACTGCAAAATCGCTGAAAACAAGCGTTACAAAGATCTTAAACCTTGCCACAAAACCCACCCTCTGATCACAGAGCTGTCACAAAGCAGCTACAGACGATATTTGATGGAGATTGACAATTGAACAACAATTGAAAAACGATATACACGTGCAACCTTAGCCTAAGATTAAAACATTCTTAGAAAAGTTAACCGACTTGTTCAAACTTTACAGGATTTTGCCTCATGGCGCATATCATCGTTGTTGGAAACGAAAAAGGCGGAGCTGGTAAGTCTACGGTCACGATGCACATAGCGACAGCCCTTGCTCGAAGTGGGCATGTCGTGGGGGGCGTCGATCTAGATTTGCGGCAGCAAACCTTTGGTCGATATTGCATTAACCGAAAAAACTTTCTAACTGAGCAAGAGCTTGATCTCCCAAGTCCCGCCTTCTTTTCATTGCCAGAAATAGACCAAAGCTCGATACCAGAGGGTGAGAATATTTATGACCATAGGCTATCTGCCGCTATTTCAAAGATGGAGCAACGATGTGACTTTATTCTCATCGATTGCCCTGGGTCTCATACGCGCCTGAGCCAAGTTGCGCATTCGCTCTCAGATACCCTCATCACGCCGTTAAACGACAGTTTCATTGACTTTGATCTTTTGGCAAAAATTGACAGTGACGGAGAGAAAATCTTAGGACCCTCCGTTTATTCAGAAATGGTCTGGAATGCCCGTCAGTTGCGGGCCCAAGCTGGCCTACCCCCGATCGATTGGCTGGTCTTGCGCAATCGCATGGGCGCACAGCAGATGGTAAACAAGCAAAAGATGGAACGTGCTATTGATAAGCTCTCCAAACGCATTGGTTTTCGCGTCGCACCTGGTTTCAATGAAAGGGTCATCTTCCGCGAGTTATTTCCGCGTGGTTTGACATTGTTGGACCTAAAGGACATTGGCGTAAAACAACTTAATATCTCAAACATTTCTGCGCGTCAGGAACTACGCGATTTGGTGAAATCGCTGAACCTTCCTAATGTGACGATTGAATTTTAGACCTTCTATCATGGAACGGCCGTCTCGTCCTTAAGCTCTTGTTTCAATATCGACGGACTGATACCTTGCGATTTATCGTTTAGGAGACTGTTTCATGAACACACCTACATCACTCAAGCATTTTACGATTGCACTTCAGAATACAGGCACAACTACGGGATATATGCCTGGGTTCGGTAACGATTTTGAAACCGAAGCTCTCCCTGACGCATTACCGCAAAAAATGAATAGTCCGCAAAAGGTCAATTATGGTCTTTATGGTGAACAACTTTCAGGGACGGCCTTTACGGCACCGGGCCATCAGAATGAGCGCACATGGTGTTATCGCATAAGGCCTTCAGTGAAACATAGTGGTCGCTATGAACGCGTTGACGTTCCAAATTGGAAAACAGCACCGCATGTTCCAGATAATGTCGTCTCTTTAGGCCAATATCGCTGGGATCCTTTGCCTTTTAGCGAACAAGATCTGACATGGATAAGTGGCATGCATACGATGACCACTGCGGGAGATGTGAATACTCAAGTCGGAATGGCCAGCCATGTTTATCTCGTCACATCCTCCATGGATGATACGTATTTCTACTCTGCCGACAGTGAGCTAATGATTGTCCCGCAGTCTGGAAAATTGAGATTTTTTACAGAACTGGGTATTCTTGATCTTGCCCCTCAAGAGATCGCAATTATTCCACGTGGCTTAGTGTACAGGGTCGAAGTTGTCGAAGGCCCTGCACGGGGCTTTGTGTGTGAAAACTATGGTCAAAAATTTGCGCTCCCCAACCGCGGTCCGATTGGCGCAAACTGCCTTGCCAACCGTCGTGACTTCAAAACACCCGTTGCTGCATTTGAAGACCGAGAAGTAGCGTCACAATTGATCATCAAATGGTGTGGCCAGTTTCATCAGACCACCATTGGTCATTCCCCGTTAGATGTGGTGGCATGGCATGGCAATTATGCACCCTGTAAATATGACCTCACTGCGTTTTGTCCTGTTGGCGCGGTTCTCTTTGATCATCCAGACCCCTCAATTTTCACGGTCCTGACAGCGCCCTCTGGAATTGAAGGAACCGCCAATATCGACTTTGTTTTATTCCGAGATCGTTGGAATGTGGCAGAGAATACCTTTCGCCCACCTTGGTATCACAAAAACATCATGTCAGAGTTGATGGGTAATATTTACGGAGAGTATGATGCCAAGCCGCAGGGCTTTGTGCCAGGTGGAATGAGCCTTCACAATATGATGCTGCCCCACGGTCCCGATAATGAAGCCTTTGAAAAAGCCTCGAATGCAGAGCTAGAGCCGCAAAAACTCACAGATACGATGTCTTTTATGTTTGAAACGCGCTTTCCCCAACATTTGACTGAATTCGCTGCGCAAAAAGCACCACTACAGGAAACATATATTGATTGCTGGAGCGACATCGAAAAGAAATTCGACGGCACTCCAGGCAAAAAATAGACTGATTATACTTTATTTCGGAGTAACATATGGCAAAAACGTTTGCATCTCAGGGTGATCTTGAGGAAAAGACAACGAGTTTTACGGAAATAGGCGAAGGACTTTACGCCTTTACGGCGGAGGGCGATCCAAACAGCGGCGTGATCATAGGCGACGAAAGTGTCATGATCGTAGAGGCACAAGCGACCCCGCGTCTTGCACAAAAAGTAATAGACCGTGTGCGAAACGTCACTGACAAGCCAATTTCTCATGTGGTTCTAACCCATTACCATGCAGTACGGGTCCTAGGTGCCTCGGCGTTTAATGCGGATCAGATTATCATGTCTGACGCCGCGCGTGCTATGGTCGTGGAACGTGGTCAAGAAGATTGGGACAGCGAATTTCAGCGCTTTCCCCGCTTGTTCCAAGGACATGAAAGCATTCCTGGTCTCACATGGCCCACAACGACATTTGACACTTCTATGACTGTTTACCTTGGCAACCGTCGCATCGATTTGATGCACCTTGGTCGTGCCCACACAGCAGGGGACATTGTCATCAATGTGCCAGACCAAAACGTCATGTTCACGGGCGATATCGTAGAATATCACTCGGCCTGTTATTGCGGAGATGGGCATTTTGCCGATTGGGCAGACACACTTGAAAATATTCGCGCCTTTCAACCAGACGCCATTGCGCCTGGTCGCGGGGATGCTTTGGTTGGGCGACACATGGTGGAAGAAGCTCTAGATTTGACAGGGGATTTCATCGAGAGCACCTATGCCCCAGCGGCAAAGGTTGCGGCGCGCAATGGAACATTGAAAGAGGCTTGGGACGCAGTGCGCGCCCTCTGTGATCCAAAATTTAAGGACTATGCAATTTATGAGCACTGCCTACCTTTCAATGTGGCGCGTGCATTTGACGAAGCCCGCGGTATAGATACACCTCGCATTTGGACCGCAGAACGCGATATCGCTATGTGGGAGGCATTGCAGGCGTGAACAAAATTTTTGAAACGCCTCTCTATCCGTATGAGCTAAGCGCAGATCAAAGCGCTGTTAAAGCGGTGCATCACCCTGTGGTTATTATTGGCGCTGGCCCCGTGGGGTTGTGCGCCGCTATTGATTTGGCGCAACGCAATATTCCCGTGCTCGTCGTTGATGACAACGATAAGGTCAGCTTCGGCAGTCGCGCCATTTGCTTTGCCAAACGCACCCTAGATATCTGCGACCGACTTGGTATCGGCGAGAGACTGGTTGAACAGGGCGTGCAGTGGAACCT
>WTIQ01000403.1:4200-15964 GCA_011525185.1 Paracoccaceae bacterium
AAAGTGTTTTTCGATGACCGCAAAGTCTATGAATTTAATCTTTTGGCGCAGGATGGTCACAAAAACCCCGCCTTTGTCAATTTACAGCAATATTACTTGGAAACCTATCTCGTCGAGCGTATCCGCGTCCTGCAAGCTCAGGGGACCCAGATAGATATTCGCGGCAAAACGAAGCTTGTCGCCCTTACGCAAAGCGATGAGCGCACTCAGATCACTTTGGAAACTCCAGATGGTCAATATGGTATAGATGCCGACTGGGTGATTGCCTGTGATGGTGCAAATAGTCCGACACGTAAAATGCTAGGCCTCGATTTTGTGGGCCGTGTGTTTGAGGATAATTTCCTTATTGCAGATGTCACGATGGAGGCAGATTTTCCAACTGAGCGTTGGTTTTGGTTTGACCCGCCCTTTAACAAAGGGCAATCCGCGCTTTTGCACAAGCAACCCGATGGCGTGTGGCGCATCGATCTACAG
The DNA here is from genome assembly GCA_011525185.1 of Paracoccaceae bacterium. Taxonomy (GTDB): domain Bacteria; phylum Pseudomonadota; class Alphaproteobacteria; order Rhodobacterales; family Rhodobacteraceae; genus LFER01. The sequence goes on from WTIQ01000403.1 coordinate 4,675, forward strand.
CTTGGTTGGGATATCGACAAAGAGCAGGAAAAAAAGCCCGAAAATGTCATACCGCGTCTCAAAAAAATGCTGGGCCATGATGTGAAATTTGAGTTGGAATGGGTTAGTATTTATACATTTCAATGTCGTCGCATGGAGCGGTTTGTCCATGAACGTGTGATTTTTGCAGGCGATAGTGCGCACCAAGTCTCGCCGTTTGGAGCGCGGGGCGCAAATTCGGGCATTCAAGATGTAGATAACCTATGCTGGAAACTGGCCGCCGTGATTGACGGCACGGCCAAGAAAGAGCTGCTTGAAACATATAATGACGAGCGCCTTTATGCGGCGGATGAGAATATATCAAATTCAACACGATCTACGGATTTCATCACGCCCAAGTCCCAAACTAGCCGCGTCTTTCGCGATGCCGTTTTGACTTTGGCAGAACGGCATGAATTTGCGCGACCTCTGGTCAACTCTGGCCGCCTCTCAATGCCGTCCACTTACCCGATTGATGGATGCGATTATGTGCCTGATGCCCCAGAAATCGCACGCCCAGGTGCCCCAGCACCCGATGCACTTTTAGACGATGGGACCTTTCTATTGGGGCATATTGGAGGGCAGTTTACAGTTCTTTCGTTAAACTCTGATAGATGTGATCTAAGTGACATGGCAGATATCGCCAATGTTGCGCTTGACGTGAGCGCGGACAAAAATCCCTATGTTGCAGAGCGCTATCTGGGTGTGTCGAAGCATGCCATTTATTTGATCCGTCCTGACCAACATATCGCTGCACGCTGGGACCAATGTTCGGCTCAAGATATTCGCAATGCAATCAAGCTCTTATGCGGGGACTCCTTTGGCTAAGCTCACCCTTTCCCCGAACCTGATCGATCCTGATGGGTTTTATGAAACCCTGCTTGTCGCCCATGAAGGTCTTAGTGCAGAGGAAAGTGCGGCACTAAACGCGCGTTTGATTCTCATTCTTGCCAACCAAATTGGCGAAGCCGATCTCTTGTCAGAGGCAATAGAGCTAGCAAAAGCAAAATGATCGTTGCATGTTTGTCTGAGTGTTCGGTTGGTGCTTAGCTAAGATCGCTGGCACCACGGAAACGGAGAAAACAGGGGGTAAGCATATGCGCACTCAGGTTTGCATTATAGGAGGCGGTCCGTCTGGCCTCTTGCTTGGTCAGCTGCTGCACCAGGCAAATATCGATACGGTGATCCTTGAGCGACAGTCGCGCGAACATGTTCTAGGCCGCATTCGCGCGGGCGTCCTTGAGGAAGGAACCTGCCGCATGCTGGAGCGTGCAGGCGTGGGCGATCGCTTAAAGACAGAGGGCTTTATCCACGACGGTACAATGATTGCCTCAAACGGGCACCAATTTCGGCTCGATTTCAAAGCGCATACACAAAAGCATGTGACGGTCTATGGACAAACCGAAGTGACCCGTGATCTTTATGAGGCGCGTGATCAGACGGGGGCAAAAATTTTGCACCATGCACAGGATGTGCTGCCCCATGACGTGACATTGAACACCCCCTATGTGACGTATAAATTAAAGGGTCAAAACCATCGAATAGATTGCGATTTTGTCATCGGATGTGATGGCTTTCATGGTATATCACGCCAATCTATCCCCTCAACCCTGCGCAAAGAGTTTGAACGCATATACCCCTTTGGTTGGCTCGGTGTCCTCTCAGAAACACCGCCTGTGAGCCATGAATTGATTTATGCAAATCACCCCAGAGGCTTTGCCCTCTGCTCTATGCGCAATGAAAACCTGAGCCGCTACTACGTGCAAACTCCTCTTAGTGAGCGCGTTGACGACTGGAGTGATGCCCGCTTTTGGGATGAGCTGAAACGCCGTATTCCGGAAGCGGCTGCAGATCAGTTAATCACAGGGCCTTCCATCGAAAAATCGCTGGCCCGTTTGCGCAGCTTTATCTCAGAACCGATGCAATGGGGGCGCCTTTTTCTGGTTGGGGATGCCTCGCATATCGTTCCCCCGACGGGAGCCAAGGGTCTTAACCTTGCTGTATCAGATGTACACTACCTTACAGAAGCACTCTTGCAGCACTATCAGGAGGGGGACCCAAACGCGCTAGAGACCTATTCGAAAAAAGCTCTTGCCCGTGTCTGGAAGGCCTCACGCTTTTCATGGTGGATGACCAGCACGCTTCATCATTTCCCCGAGCACGGAGGTTTTGGCCAAAAAATCCAAGAGGCTGAACTTGCCTACTTAGAGCAATCTCCTGCTGCCCAAAAGGCGCTTGCAGAAAACTACGTCGGCCTGCCCTATTGAACGAGCCCAAGTGCAGGCGTGCGATGCGTGACAGCCGCAGGATCTGTTCTTAGCTCTATGATTGCAGAGGTTTCGGCCGCTCTCGCACGCTCAAGCGCCGCTGGAAAATCAGAGCTATCCGTCACAATTTCACCCAGACATCCATAGCTTTCCGCCAGCGCTGCAAAATCGGGATTTTTCATCTCGGTCCCAGAAGGGCGACCTGGATAATCGCGCTGTTGATGCATTCGAATGGTTCCGTAGACACCGTTATTCACAACAATAACAATCACTTTGACCCCGTATTGAAACGCTGTTCCAAATTCCTGCATCGTCATCTGAAAACACCCATCACCAGCGAGACAAATGACCTCTTTTTCAGGGTCCGCCAATTTTGCGGAGATAGCCGCTGGCAATCCATAGCCCATTGAACCAGATGTCGGGGCAAGTTGCGTGCGATACCCTTTGTACTGGTAATACCGATGCAGCCATCCCGCATAATTGCCAGCACCGTTCGTGATAATGGCATCTGCTCCAAGCGTTTCTGACAAATGCGTTATAACGTCTTCTAATTTCACGTTACCCGGCGTTGGCGCCGGTGTTTGCCATGCCTCATAACTCTTTCGCAAGGATTTAGGAGACAACTGTTTGATACCTTCTGTAAGAACTGCTGCGGCCTCGATAAAATCAGCCGCCAAACAGGCAAGGCCCAACTGCACTTGGTAGACCCTCCCAATTTCATCGGCACCCGGATGGACATGGATCAAAGCCTGAGACGGTGAGGGCGATGACAAGAGCGAATAGCCACTGGTTGCAATTTCGCCCAATCGTGCGCCTAAGACTAACAAGCAGTCAGAGGATTTGACCGCCTGAGCAAGATCTGGATTGGGTGCGATCCCAAGATCCCCAACAAAATTGGGATGCCGATTATCAATAAAATCCTGACATCGAAACGTCGTCGTGACGGGCAAGCCAAGGGCTGCTGCAAATAGCCCAAGTTCCTTTGCCGCTTTTTTGGTCCATAAACTGCCCCCAGCAACGACCATCGGATTTTGCGCCATTTTCAAGCGATCAATCACATCGCTCACCTGTTCATAACTAACCATTTGACGCGCTGGACGCGCAACTTTTATATCTTTGACATCTGCCTCTGCCGAAAGCACATTTTCTGGCAGAGCAAGGACAACAGGACCAGGACGTCCAGATTTTGCAACGTGAAACGCGCGCGAGATATATTCTGGAATACGCTCTATATGATCAATTTCAGCCACCCATTTTGCCAAAGGGCCAAACATCTGACGATAATCGACCTCTTGAAACGCTTCACGATCCCGTTGCGTCGTCGGAACCTGTCCAACGAAAAGGATCATAGGGGTGCTGTCTTGAAACGCGATATGAACCCCCGCAGAGGCATTGGTGGCACCTGGGCCACGGGTTACAAATGCCACACCCGGCGTCCCCGTCAACTTACCATGCGCCTCCGCCATCATGGCCACACCGCCCTCTTGTCGGCCAACAATGGTTTCAATCCCACTTTCATAGAGGCCATCCAAAACAGCAAGGTAACTTTCCCCCGGAACACAAAAGACGCGCTTGACGCCTTCAATCGCGAGCTGATCAACTAAGATTTTTCCCCCGTGGCGCATCTTAAACCTCGTCACTCCCACAATTTTACGCGTCGCGTAATCCCAAAATATCCCGTGTCTCTTTCCAAGTTGCCACGGGTCGCTCGTATTTTTCACATAATTTTGTGACACGCTCTACAAGAGCTGCATTGGAAGGAGCGAGCGTGTGCTTGTCCATCCTGACATTATCTTCCAAGCCCGTTCGCGCATGCCCTCCGGCCGCAACGCACCATTCGTTGACCACGATCTGATTTGCACCAATCCCAGCGCCACACCACTCCGCGTCAGGCAAAAGCCGATTGACTGTTTTAATGTAGTAATCAAAGACATCTTTGTCCGTTGGCATTGCATTCTTCACCCCCATCACGAACTGGACATAGAGCGGCCCCTTGAGCCGATTATCTTTTGCCATGAGCGCCGCATGATGAATGTGCGAAAGATCAAAAGCTTCGATCTCTGGCTTTATCTCATAAGTCTTCATTTCACTGGCTAGCCAATCCACCAGATCAGGTGGATTTTCATAAACGCGCGTTGGAAAATTATTTGACCCCACTGTGAGAGACGCCATGTCAGGGCGCAAAGGCAACATGCCCCCGCGTTCCAGCCCCGCACCAGAGCGCCCCCCTGTGGACAGTTGGATGACCATGCCTGGACAATGGGATTGCACTCCCTCCATCAAGCGTGCAAAGCGATCGGGATCAGAGGTAGGTGATCCATCCTCAAGACGCACATGACAATGGGCAATGCTGGCCCCTGCTTCAAACGCGGCATGGGTGCTCTCAACCTGCTCACTGATAGAAATTGGGACAGCGGGATTGTCAGATTTCTGCGCCACAGACCCTGTGATCGCTACACAAATGATACATGGTTTGCTCATGACGTCCCCATTTCCTAAAGATCGAAAAACACAGTTTCGTTGTCACCTTGCAAGACGATATCAAAGATATAACGGTGTAACGTCTCACTGCTATGATCTGTCTTTGCAATCAAGGTCTTTTTTCTGTCAGTTGGTATTTTCTGTGTCAGTAGATAATCCGTTACGTTTTTGTCATTTTCGTCCTCAAAATAAATCCGCGTGTAAAGACCATCGTTAAGTCCACGCGCTATAATCCATAGCGTGAGATGCGGTGCGTGAAGTCGCCCCGATGCATCCACCACAGCACCTGGTTTGAGCGTTGAGATTTTGAATAATCCCGACTGAAAATCAGTTGAACAGCGCCCCCAACCACGTCCATGCAACATATCATTTGCGGCAGCTGCAACGTAGTGACCAGAGACATCCGCCTGCCAAAACTCGATTGTTGCATCTTTCACCAAGTCACCTGCACCGTCAGAAATACGGCCCGTGATCTCAATGCGACCTTCGCGAACGTCAGACCATAACACCTCTGCATCGAGGCGGGGCAATAAATTTGTATGGCCCGCTGCATCTGGCAGCAGACCAATATGAACATATGGGCCCGCGGTTTGTGAGGGCGTCTGAAGAAAATTCGCTTTCTCTTTGACCTGCATTACGACCCCAGCGTTTCAAAATGGGTTTGACAAGGCCCGCGCAAAACAATGTCAAATCGATAGGCCAAATGATCAAAGGAGGCGGCCTTGCTCATGTCCAAACGGGCTATCAAAGAGCTGCACGCCGATGCGTTTGGCAGAGTGCTCGCAATCGGGCACAAATCAATCATCGGATCCCCTTCAAAATAAAGTTGCGTAACAAAACGTTCAGCAAAAGTTGCTCCGAAGACCGAAAAATGGATGTGCGCAGGGCGCCAACTTGCTCCACCATTTGGAAACGGATAGGGGCCGGGCTTAATCGTCATAAAATGATAATTACCCTGCCCATCGGTTATCGTGCGGCCACATCCGCCAAAGTTTGGATCAAGCGGGGCTAAATACCCATCATTCTGATGCCGATAGCGCCCGCCCGCATTGGCCTGCCAAAGTTCAATCAAGCTTCCCGCAAGTCCACGGCCCGTTTCATCACAAACACGCCCGTGGATGAGGAGACGCTCCCCAATGGGGTAGCCGCTTGTGGCATAATTTTGTATGAGATCATGATCAAGGGGACCCAATTCATCGTGCCCAAAAACTGGTCCAGTTTGTTCAGATGGCGTCGCATCAAAGGTGACCAATTTCTGCTTTGGAGCCCGATAGATCGAGGACTTATATACATCAGCAAAATAAGGCGGAAACCGAGAGCGGTCTTTTGGAGCCAGTTTACTCATGGGCTGTATCCATCTCAGACAGCGTTTTCTTGATGAGTTTGATCGCATGATTGGCCTTTGGCACACCGCAATAGATTGCCACATGCATCATGGCTTGGATAATGTCCTCATCACTCGCGCCTGTCGTTTGGCAGGCCTTGACGTGCATTATCAATTCTTCATCTTGTCCCTGACTGGCAAGGAGGGCCAAAGTGATCAAGCTGCGTTCTCGAAGGCTAAGCTGATCTGAAGACCAGAGATGACCCCAAGCCGCCTCGGTGATCAATTCTTGAAAGTGTGCGTCCAAGTCCGTGGTGGCCGCCTCTGCCCGCGCGACATGTGCTTCGCCTAAAACCCGTTTGCGCACGGCCATTCCAGATGTGTATTTCTCCGTCTTCGCCACCCGTTCCCCCAGAGCTCAAGTCATAACATGAGTGTGAACCTCATGTGCGAAGGACACAAAACGCTAATGCGTCCAGACCGTTTTACGATCTGTCGCAAAATTCTCGCCATATCCCCGCGGCCGAATATTGGCTTTGCGTTTTTTAGGCTCGCTCACGATCGCATCAATTCCTTTGTTGCGCGCGTACTCTAGTGCTTCCTCTTTACTATCAAAGCAAAGCTTGACCTGGGTCTGAGTATCTGCGCTTGACGTCCAACCCATCAAAGGGTCCAGTGAGCGCGCATCGCTTTGATCAAATTCCAATACCCATTGATGCGTTTTCGCAGTGCCCGATGACATTGCAGTTCGACTAGGTTTATAGATACGTGCACGCATAGAAAGCTCCTTCTAATTTACTCTATATGATCCAAAACATCATCTGTAAATACGCAGCACTGCATCACGGTACATGATTTTGAATGGGCTCACAGGTACATGTTAATCTCCAAATTCTGATTGAAAACAGGCGATAAATTCTTATCTCGTAAGAGGAGCTAGGAAGAGACTATGGCAGAAGATTTACTAGGACACGCAGCAGGGAATGTGAAGTCGCGGCCCAAGTTAGAGGGCGGTGTTCAATTTGAAATGCAAACCGAATTCCAACCCGCAGGTGATCAACCAACCGCGATAACTGAATTGGCAGGTGGCATCAATTCTGGGGAACGTGATCAAGTACTACTTGGGGCCACGGGAACTGGAAAAACTTTTACCATGGCAAAAATCATCGAAGAAACCCAAAGACCTGCGATTATCTTAGCCCCAAACAAAACACTGGCCGCTCAATTATATGGTGAATTTAAGGGATTTTTTCCGAACAATTCAGTCGAATATTTTGTCAGTTTCTACGATTATTACCAACCAGAAGCCTATGTGCCACGCTCGGACACTTACATTGAAAAAGAAAGCCAGATTAACGAACAAATTGACCGCATGCGTCATTCTGCAACGCGGGCCTTGTTGGAACGCGATGATGTGATCATCGTTGCCTCCGTCTCCTGTATCTATGGGATCGGCTCGGTCGAGACCTATGGTGCGATGACGCAGGATTTAAAGGTCGGTGGATCCTACAATCAGCGTCAAGTCATGGCGGACCTTGTGGCGCAGCAATATCGCCGAAACGATCAGGCTTTTCAACGAGGTTCTTTTCGCGTGCGTGGTGATAGCCTCGAAATTTTTCCCGCCCACTTGGAGGACCGCGCTTGGAAACTCTCCTTTTTTGGGGATGAACTCGAAAGCATCACAGAATTCGATCCTCTCACTGGTGAAAAGACCGATAGTTTCAAGCAAATTCGCGTTTATGCAAATTCGCATTACGTTACGCCAAAGCCTACGATGCAACAGGCGATCATCAGCATAAAGAAGGAACTCAGACATCGCCTTGACCAATTGGTGGATGAGGGCAAACTCCTTGAGGCCCAGCGTCTCGAACAACGCACAAATTTCGATCTTGAAATGCTCGAAGCCACAGGTGTGTGTAATGGTATTGAAAACTATTCCCGTTATTTGACGGGGCGTGCACCTGGTGAGCCGCCACCCACATTATTTGAATTTATTCCAGATAATGCCATCGTGTTCGCAGATGAAAGCCATGTTTCCATTCCTCAGATCGGAGGCATGTATCGCGGCGACCATCGGCGTAAATTTACGCTCGCAGAACACGGCTTCCGCCTGCCCTCTTGCATGGACAATCGTCCGCTTAAGTTTGAGGAATGGAATGCCATGCGCCCGCAGAGCATTTACGTGAGTGCCACCCCCGCGGGGTGGGAACTTGAGCAATCTGGTGGGGTCTTCACAGAGCAAGTCATCCGTCCAACAGGTCTCCTTGATCCTGAAGTTGAAATCCGACCTGTGGATATGCAGGTCGATGACCTTTTGGATGAAGTGCGAAAGGTTGCGCAAAAAGGCTTTCGCACACTCGTCACCACGCTCACAAAACGCATGGCAGAGGATTTGACCGAGTATATGCACGAGCAAGGCATTCGTGTGCGTTATATGCATTCCGACATCGACACCCTTGAGCGCATAGAGATTTTACGCGACTTGCGACTGGGTGCCTTTGACGTCTTGATTGGCATCAACTTGTTGAGGGAAGGGTTGGATATCCCCGAATGTGGGCTTGTCGCTATCCTTGACGCTGACAAGGAGGGCTTTTTGCGCTCAGAGACCTCGCTCGTTCAAACCATTGGGCGTGCAGCACGTAATAATGAGGGGCGCGTTATCATGTATGCAGATCGGATCACGGGATCTATGGAACGCGCACTGGCCGAAACAAACCGACGCCGCGCCAAACAAATTGCCTATAATGAAGAGCACGGGATCACCCCTGAAACGGTGAAAAAGAACGTAGATGATATTATGGCCGGTCTCTATCAGGGCGATACAGATCAGTCCCGCATCACAGCGCAGGTTGATAAGCCCCTTGTAGGGGCGAATTTGCAGGCTGTTCTAGATGGTCTTAAAGCAGATATGCGCAAAGCTGCTGAGAATTTGGAATTTGAAGAGGCGGCGCGGCTTCGGGATGAAGTGAAACGCCTTGAAGCCGTTGATCTCGCTGTGGCCGATGACCCCTTAGCACGACAAGCAGCCGTTGCTGCAGCCAGCGAGCCCAACAGAACCAAAGGACGTTCAAGTGCTGGGAAGGGCGGCACCCGCACCTATCGCGGCAAAGCACAAAAGAAGTTTTGATACCTAGGACGCTTCGCGACTAGACTAAGAACGCAGGAGATGCTGATTTATACTTCTCCATAAAACTGCGTCTTTTGAAAAAGACGACAAAGCCTATCTCGATAGGTTCAGTCCTCATGCAGCGAGTGAGGTAAAGGCTTATTGCTCAAGGAACTGCTTGAGCGCTCTTTACGCCTAGTTTCCCAAAGCCTTTAAAATGGCATCACCCATTTCGGCAGTGCTCACAGGAGTACCACCTTCAGGTCCCATGAGATCGGGAGTTCGGAGACCATCAGCGAGCACAGATTCAATCGCGTTTTCAAGATGTGTCGCCTCTTCTCCACGGTCGAAAGAATAGCGCAGAGCCATCGCAAAGCTTAAAATACAGGCAATTGGATTGGCCTTCCCTTGCCCCGCAATATCGGGGGCTGATCCATGAACGGGTTCATACATGGCTTTGGGTCTGCCGTTTGCCATGATCGGGCCGAGCGTGGCAGAAGGAAGCATTCCCAAACTCCCCGTCAGCATCGCAGCCGCATCAGAGAGAAGATCGCCAAACAGGTTATCGGTGACAATTACATCGAACTGTTTGGGCCAGCGGCAGAGCTGCATTGCACCTGCATCCGCATACATATGGCTCAGTTCCACATCGGGGTAATCTTCGTCGTGCACCTTTTGAACAACTTCACGCCAAAGAATGCCGCTTTCCATCACATTGGCTTTTTCCATCGAGCACACTTTGTTATTGCGCCGCCGCGCAAGCTCAAAAGCGCTACGGGCCACGCGGTCAATCTCGCTTTCGGAGTAGCGCTGAGTATTGATCCCAACCCGCTCGTTACCTTCTTCGAAAATGCCACGCGGCTCACCGAAATAAACGCCCGACGTACTTTCACGCACAATCATGATGTCGAGACCTGCAACCACATGCTTTTTCAAAGAAGAGAAATCCGCAAGCGCATCAAAGCATTGCGCAGGGCGCAGATTGGCAAAAAGATCCATCTCTTTGCGTAGCCGCAGGAGACCGCGTTCGGGTTTCAGAGAAAAATCAAGCGTGTCGTACTTGGGCCCCCCCACTGCACCAAGGAGGACTGCATCTACCTCTTGCGCTTTAGCCATTGTATCATCATGTAGAGGCACTCCATGCGCATCATAGGCCGCGCCCCCAACAAGGCCTTCATCAATATCAAACTCAAGATCGCGATTGGCAAAAAACCAATCGATCACCTTACGCACTTCGGTCATCACCTCCGGCCCAATGCCATCGCCTGGTAAAATCAATAAGGAAGGTTTTGTCATCTTTCAGCAGATCCTGATCTCGTGTTTTTGTTCCCTAAGCGCCTAGCGCGAATAGGCCCCAGACGCAATATCAATAGAGCCTTTGTGCCCCACTCAACGCAGAGCTGGCCGTAACCCGATTTCAAGCCGTTCCCAAACTAAGCGCACACTTGGAATGCATAGCATTTTTTCGTGTGCGGCAAGCGAGACATCAAGCGCGGGCAGTTCATAGTCTGGAAATAGCTGTTCTAGGGTGAGGTCTTTTTGAGCGATCCTAGTTTGAACAAACCCAACCCGAAGACTCGCTTTTATCAATATCAAATACGTTGGATGATCGTCGCAACGGGTCGAAAAACAATCGCTCTTGGCACCATAATGTCAATTCCCAAAATGCGGCACAAACCTTTGGAAGATCTCTGCATACGTGCGTGTCCATTCAGAAATGAGGTCCGTGAATGCCTCCGCAGGCGCAGACCCGTGGCGCCACCTAGCAAAGTGTTTTTGCAATCGTATTTTTTTATGCAGAGGTCATTTTTATTGAAATGAGTTGCCGCTCATATCATTGATGATCGTGTATTTTGTGGACGGTTCCCAGATTTTATCCACACCAATGTGCAAACAGCATTTGAAACAGCCGTTAACCCATTGCTTTAGGATCAACCTCGGCCGCCTCGGAGCTCTTTGCGGCGGTTTGATCCCTCTGCCCTTCCAAAACTTCAACAATGCGCAACAGTGCAATTCCACGCATCAAAGCCGTCAGAGGCAAAAAACAATACGCAATAAGCGTCCAAACCAAGGTTACATCATTTATGACCAACA
>WTIQ01000403.1:16064-20252 GCA_011525185.1 Paracoccaceae bacterium
AAAAAACAATACGCAATAAGCGTCCAAACCAAGGTTACATCATTTATGACCAACAATTTCACGCCCACGGATTTGCCAAAAAACAAAACAAGAGTCATGAGATATGAAAGGCATAAGCCAATGATAATATTCAAATAGCCATGCCGCGTAAGCAAACGGCTAACATATTTTGGTGAAGACGTCTCTAATAGGGGGAGGTTCATCCAAAGATTAAAACGACCATCTTGAAATGGCCAACGGCTAGTCCTGATCACAGTATAGAACAAAAAAACAGTGATGATAGAACCTACAAGTCCCAAAGCAAGATTCGATTGCACCACGTCCAGTTTTTCTATCACCATGTCAGTAGGCAGAGCATATTCAATCAGCCCTATATGCGTCAAATCTGATCTCAGAACGCTTGCCAACAACTCGCCAAGGGATTTCAAAATGATGAACCCAGACGTCTCTGATGCGCTAGATGATAGCAAACTTCCAATGAAGAAAATCACGCTAACCAACCAAATAATTTGGATACGATTATAAGGAGGAGCGTATCAAAATTCGACCACACTGGGATATTCGCTCGCGTATTCGAGTAAGATAAGAATGCTCAAAGACACCGCGAGAAGGAAGTCGCCCGAGGCTCCGCACCCAGATTCTGCTGTCAGCCAACTGAACGATATCCCGATGATAACCGCAACGTTCACCGACCTAAAAATGGCGCCTGATACACGACCCAACATTTGTATACCCTTACACCAAATCGATACGCGACCCTGTGCTAATCGTCATTATCGACCTGACCACCCACGTGGCTGCGTCATTCTTGACACATTTTTCGTAGCTTCAATAATTAAAACAACCATTATTTATAAAATGATAATCCTTTAGGGTATTGTTTCTCAATTTTGTTTAAAAAATATCACAGTCCCTGCTAGTCACACACGCCCGCCTCGAACCTAGCGCGCCTTGCATTTTTTCTTCATAAAACGCATGAAGATAAGCTGCTACAGCGTCTTTGTAAATGATTGACTCGTTGAAAGCGCCACAATTCCTTGATTTTGAGCTTTTTAAAAAATGCTCTAGCAACCTGATAAATACAAAAAGGTGCCAAGGGTTTCCCTTGCCACCTTTTAAACATCTGAGATGGATTGGTTACATTAAATCCAAGGCTGGGATGTTGACAGCTTTTCTTCGTGCGCGGCTATGGAACTCTCTTTTTCCAAGCTCAAAGAAATATCGTCCAGCCCATTGATAAGGCAATGTTTCTTGAACGGATCAACATCAAAATGAAACACCTCTCCGTCCGAAGAAGTGACGGTTTGCGCCTCAAGATCTACCTCAACGCGTGCGTTTGAGCCTTTCTCTGCATCTTTCATCAAAGCATCGCGCTGCTCCTCTGGCAGCACAATCGGCAAGATACCATTTTTGAAACAATTGTTAAAAAAGATATCTGCAAAGCTCGTCGAAATCACACATCGAATGCCGAAATCTTTTATGGCCCAAGGCGCATGTTCGCGCGATGAACCACAGCCAAAATTATCACCCGCCACAAGGATTTCAGCATCGCGGTACTGCGGTTTATTGAGAACAAAGTCTGGAATTTCCTTGCCCTCACCATCATAACGCATCTCATCGAAGAGGTTCACCCCAAGACCAGAGCGTTTGATTGTTTTCAAAAAGACCTTGGGAATGATCATATCTGTATCGATATTAATCAGCGGCATCGGCGCGGCGATCCCGCTCAGTTTTTCGAACTTATCCATTACATCATCTCCCGTACATCGGTCAGTTTTCCTGTGACCGCCGCCGCCGCCGCCATGGCTGGTGACATCAGATGCGTGCGGCCGCCGCGTCCTTGGCGGCCCTCAAAATTACGGTTTGAGGTAGCTGCACAGCGCTCGCCTGGCTGCAACTGATCTGGGTTCATCGCAAGGCACATGGAACATCCTGCAAGACGCCATTCAAAGCCTGCCTCTTTGAAAATATTTGCAAGCCCCTCTTCTTCGGCCTGCGCGCGCACAAGGCCAGAGCCTGGCACGACCATGGCCCGCATCCCCTCTTTGATTTTCTTCCCTTTTAATATCGCCGCAGCGGCGCGAAGATCTTCGATGCGTCCATTGGTACAAGAGCCGATAAAGACCGTGTCGATTTCAATCTCTGCAAGAGGTGTCCCAGAGGACAGTCCCATATAATCAAGCGAGCGCGCCGCAGCGTCCACTTTACCGCCCTCAAAATCAGCAGGGGCTGGAACCGTTGCGGTGATAGGCAAGACATCTTCTGGCGAAGTGCCCCAGGTCACAACGGGCGCAATATCTTCACCTCGGATCGTGACCACTTTGTCAAAATGGGCATCATCATCGCTAAAGAGTGTCTTCCAATAGGTCGCGGCGGCTTCCCATTGTGCGCCTTTGGGCGCGTGAGGGCGTCCCTTGCAATACTCAAAGGTTTTCTCATCTGGAGCAATGAGACCCGCCCGAGCGCCCCCTTCGATGGCCATGTTACAGACGGTCATGCGCCCTTCCATCGATAGATTGCGAATGGCTTCCCCACAATATTCAATCACATACCCCGTGCCTCCAGCGGTTCCTGTTTCGCCAATGACCGAAAGAGTTATATCCTTGGCTGTTACGCCAGGGGCCAGTTGACCTGTGATTTCAACCTTCATGTTCTTTGATTTTTTCTGGATGAGGGTTTGTGTTGCTAGTACATGCTCAACCTCAGAGGTGCCGATCCCATGCGCCAAGGCGCCAAAGGCACCGTGAGTCGCCGTGTGGCTGTCACCGCAAACAACGGTCATGCCAGGCAGCGTCCATCCCTGCTCTGGCCCCACAATGTGTACGATGCCCTGACGCACATCAGACACGGGATAGTAATGAATGCCAAAGTCTGCAGCGTTTTTGTCAAGTGCCTCGACTTGGATACGGCTTTCTTCGTTATCAATCCCTTTTGCCCGATCAAGGGTGGTGGGCACATTGTGGTCTGGCACCGCAATTGTTTTTTCTGGTGCGCGGACCTTGCGTCCGGCCATGCGCAGCCCTTCAAAGGCCTGCGGGCTTGTCACCTCGTGCACAAGGTGGCGGTCAATATACAAAAGGCATGTTCCATCTTCGGATTCATGGGCCACATGGGCATCCCATATTTTATCATAGAGTGTTTTCGGGGCGGTCATTGTCATCCTCTCCCGTCTAGAGTTCGTTCACATGTTTATAAGGAATTTAAACAGGTAGTCGCACCAAAATACCCTGCCGTGCGGCATAAAAGCGCCAAGGCAAGCGTGCATGGTCCTCGATATCAAACTGAATCGTCATAACCTAGAAATAAGACACGCCCCCATAAACCGCAAGTCACCATCGCAAAGTCCCCGTAGATTTGCCTATCGTTATGAACGTACCTAATGACAAAAGGCTTAAGGGTCGTTTCAAAAATCCATTATTCCAGCGGCTCTCCTCGGTAATATTCGAGCACATCACCAGGCTGACAGTTGAGCTCTCTGCAAATGGCGCTCAGGGTCGAAAATCGTACCCCTTTCGCTCTACCACTACGAAGCGCGCTTAGGTTTTGTTCAGACAACCCAATCGCTTGAGCAAGCTCTTTGGATTTCATCTTGCGTTTGGCAAGCATCACATCCAAACGCACAATAATCTCACTCATACAAAACTTTCATTTTCTGATTTTAAGTCAAGCGCTTTCGTAAACACCCATCCAACAACGACAAAGGCAAATCCCATGGCCATAAGGTACAATTCCGTACTTGTGTAATAGAACATACCCGATTTCATTCCGCTTAGATTATGCCACGATAGAAGCGGGCGAATGACTTGGGGGAGGGATATATGATAAAGCATCGTGATCATAATCCAGACCCCCATCTGCTGGATGGAGCGGGTTGAGATCCGATCAATATAATAACCCCGTAGCACCGCAAAGCACCACTTCATCGCATAAAAATAGGCGCACAGAGCAAAGAGAGCGCCGATTTCAAGGAGCGAAAAGTAAATCCCCCGCTGCACGTTTGTAATAGTTGCAAGATCTTCGATGACCCCCGTTTCCATGATACGGTCCGTGAATGCGTATTGGAAAATGCCGTTCTGGGAATAATAAAACCAACGCATGGTAATCAAAGTGACGATGATCCCAAGAACAATCGCACCAGCGCGGATCCTGCGCTCTCAGCTGCTGATCAAATGCGGCATTCGAGGGTGC
>WTIQ01000147.1 GCA_011525185.1 Paracoccaceae bacterium
CTGTTGCAGCTCAGCCAACCAAGGGTTAGAGCGTGTTTCATCGCCGCCCCCTTCGTATTCAACCAAGCGCCCTGATGTCAGGATCATTGGATAGTCTTTGCTGAAATCCTGCTTTTGGATGGATGCATACATCGTTGGTAGACGATATGCTTTGCGATCCTCATAAGTCGGATAATCCGCGACCAAATCACGACGATTTGTGTACAGCGGCTCACGGTGAAGCGGTACAGGATCTGGGAAGGTCCAGACCACAGCGCGGGCTTTCGCGTTGCCAAAGGGTGCGCATTCATGCTTGATCGCAACCCGCTGGATACCACCTGATAGGTCCGTTTTCCAGTTGGTTTTCGGTCCAGCAACCGCATCAATAGCAGCCCGTTCTTCGCTCGTGAGATCGCTATCCCAGCCAAGGTCCATCAGCATTTGCATCGTGAATTCTGGATACCCATCCTGAATTTCCGACCCCACGCTGTAAACGCCCTCTGCAAGCAGATTGTCGCCATCTCTTTCCACACCAAAACGCGCGCGGAATGTGAGACCACCTTCGGACACTGGTTTTGACATATCATAGAGGTTTGGAGTCCCTGGGTGCTTCATCTCTGGCGTGCCCCATGACGGCCAAGGCATTCCATAATAATCCCCATCTGCTGGACCGCCAACGGCCTGCAAGGTGGTGCGATCAAAGGTATGCTGGTTCGCCATATGCAGCTTGATCCGCTCTGGGCTTTGCCCAGTATAGCCGATCGTCCACATGCCCGAGTTAATCTCGCGGGTCACACTTTCGACATTCGGGGTCTCCGCATCATCCATTTCGATATTGCGGAAGAACCGATCCGCCCAGCCGAATTTATTGGCAAACTTGGCCATGATGATGTGATCTGGAAGCGATTCAAACAGCGGTTCCACCACTTTATCACGCCACTGGATCGAACGGTTTGACGCCGTGACGGAACCATAGGTTTCAAACTGAGTTGACGCAGGTAAGAGATAAACCCCATCGGTGCGATCATGCAAAACAGCGGATACAGTTGGATAAGGGTCAATGACCACGAGCATATCCAGCTTTTCCATTGCTGTTTTCATTTCCTTCATCCGCGTTTGCGAATTAGGCGCATGTCCCCAAAGAACCATAGCCCGAACGCGATCTGGATTATCCATATTCTCCGGATCTTCCAAAACACCGTCAATCCAGCGCGATACTGGAATACCTTTCAGGTTCATAAGGTTCTTTTCTTTGCCGTCGGCTCCTGTGACTTTGGCAAATTGACCCTTCATCCAATCGAGGTCTTCACCCCAGACGCGAGACCAATGGGCCCAAGCGCCAGCAGACAGGCCGTAATAGCCTGGCAAGGTGTGTGATAGGATACCAAGGTCTGTTGCGCCTTGCACGTTGTCGTGACCGCGGAAAATATTGGTTCCCCCGCCAGAGGTTCCCATGTTGCCAAGGGCAAGCTGAAGTACACAATAAGCACGGGTGTTATTGTTCCCGTTGGTGTGCTGAGTGCCTCCCATACACCAAATCACGGTGCCAGGGCGGTTGTTTGCCATTGTACGGGCCACGCGGCGCAGCTGGCTGCCAGGTGTCCCTGTCACGCGCTCCACTTCTTCGGGTGTCCATTTGGCCACTTCTTCACGGATTTGGTCCATCCCCCAAACACGGGTGCGAATGAACTCTTTGTCTTCCCAGCCGTTTTCAAAGATATGCCACAGGATACCCCAGATCAGCGCAACGTCGCTGCCCGGGCGAAAGCGGACATATTCATCCGCATGAGCCGCCGTTCTGGTAAAACGGGGATCGCAGACGATAAGCGGCGCGTTGTTTTGCTCTTTTGCCTTGAGAACATGGAGCAAAGACACGGGATGCGCTTCCGCAGGGTTCCCGCCGATAATGAATATCGCCTTTGAATTGTGGATATCGTTGTAGCTGTTGGTCATGGCGCCGTAGCCCCATGTATTGGCCACACCTGCCACCGTGGTTGAGTGACAAATCCGCGCCTGGTGATCCACGTTATTCGTGCCCCAATAGGCCGCGAATTTCCGGAACAGATAGGCCTGTTCATTGTTAAACTTCGCAGATCCAAGCCAGTAGACGCTATCAGGTCCACTTTCATCGCGGATGGTCATCATACCATCGCCGATCTCATTGATAGCTTGCTCCCAGCTGATGCGCTTCCACTCACCACCCTCTTTTTTCATCGGGTATTTGAGACGGCGTTCACCATGGGCATGCTCGCGCACCGCTGCGCCCTTTGCACAATGTGCACCAAGGTTAAACGGACTGTCCCAGCCAGGCTCCTGACCCGTCCAGACACCATTTTGAACCTCAGCAACGACAGTACAACCCACCGAACAGTGCGTACAGACTGATTTGATCGTTTCAACCGCTGCATCCGCAGCGCTTGCAGCACTTGCGCTTGTCACCGTGCCGCCTGTGGCGCTAATGGCAGCTAATCCGCCAATCGCCAATCCTGATCCACGTAGGAATGTACGTCGATCAACAGATGTATTTTTTACATCTGATAGGATACTTGTCCGCTGGGAGCGTCTCGCAACCCCGTTGGTCTTTTTCCTTAACATAGTTCCCTCCCTTGCTATACCTAATTAGGTTTGCTTGGTATCGAATGTTGGTATTTAAGGCCGCTGAGCATCTCGCAATCGTTGGCCCCGTCTTCTTATAGTTTGTGGTTGTCCGAAAACCTCCGGGCAGACCGATTTTTAAAAGCGTAGGCTTTCGTAGTAAGCACGGGTATGCTCTGTATCCTGCATCTTTTCCAAGGCAGTACCGCTCACATCCGCTACAGCCTGAGTGCTCGACAATGCCGTCACCGCCAAGGCCGCAGGTGCGGTTGTCCCAGCCAGTTTCAGGAAATCACGTCGAGTCGACTTGTCTTCCGTTTTATCCGCCATAAGTACGGCTCCTCCATTTTTGACGGGCTCCCTCCCGTCGGTTCAACGCCTCACTCGGCGCTCATTCGAAAGGCCTCGCGCTCAATCCCCATGAACAATCTGCCAACTTGACCGACTGACCCATAAAAGACCGAGTTCTTGGCTCCCTCCAAATCTGTGAAAAAGTGACCAGCCCAAGGGCCGATATGTTTATTGAAAAAGTCTCGCTGTTGCTCGAGCGAGCGCGGCTCGCCAAAGCGTCCGACAATCATCGCACCCATCATTTCCATAAGTGAGGCAATGTTATCTTCAGGTTCGTACACATTTTCAGATCGCTGAATACCCAAAGCAGCCATGTCAGAGCGCAGCGCCGCCAGGGGCTTTTCGTTTAAAAAGCCAGTAATGTAGAAACTGGCATAAGGTAGTAACTCACCACGCCCTAAGCCAATAAAGAGGGCGTTAAATTCGGTTTCAACACCTTTGACTTTGCTGACTTTCGCCACCCGCGCCAATCCATTCATGGCTTGACCAAACTCACCCTGATCTCCGCTTAACGCGCTGCATTGATCAAGAAGTATCTGGTCCGCAGGGCGCGCAAGCAAAAGCCCCAAAAAGTTATAAATGTCCGCGCGAAGACGGTCCTCTTCACTTACATGAATGTCTTGGGCCAATTCTGCACTCATACGACACCCCTTTCAAATTGCGCGTTACGCCCCTCTACCGCCTGCGTCTCCACAAAGCGAAACTGCATGCGACGTGGCTTAAGCGGCGCGACGTCTATGTCTATCTCGTGCGCCTCTCTATTTTCAGAGACTGCGGCATAGGCCTGCTTCCCAGTCTCTTCACATATCTCGTTGACTGGCGCAGAGGGCTCTTCGTCACTCAAACTTGCACTCTGCTGTGCATCTTCTGCGTCTTCAGCGCTAGCAGGAGCCTCATCGTCATTCTCGGCAAGAGCCTCTTCCAAGCGGCGCTGTTCTTTTTCCTCTTCGTATTTAAGGTGCGCCAACATACCCTTGCCAACTTGATAGGTCGAAGCAAGATTTTCGATCACCATTGCGGCATCCGTGAAATCTTCACCATAATCGACTAGGCCATCTACATTGGCTAAAACGGGATTGAGCCTCCATAACTTACGCAAGGCACGTTGACGCAGACGTTCAGGCACTGTTTTCGCCATAAACCCTGAAAAATCATCTTCGGCTGTTAGCGCATCGGGATCTGGAAGGTTGTGCTCGGCTAGGAGCTCCGCGTCGGACTTCTCCTCTTGAACCTGACGCTGTTTTGCCTCTGCTTCTGCCTCAGCAGCTTTGGCAATATTGGCCTCTTCTTCCGCCACTTTGGCCCGTCGAGCGCTCCAAAAATCTCCAGTATAGGTCAATTCAATCTCTCCCGTCTGATCGAGTGAGGAGAGCGATAGACATCACTTGTTTGCGCAATTCGTGCATCGCCAATACCATCTTCGAAGGCATCGACAGCCGCGCGATTTCTTTTGCGCTTAACGAAAACCTCTTCTTCATGGTGGGTCTCTACAAAGCCACGCACCCAAGCAACAAGCGCCTCTGGCATCACGACCTTTTCAACGATCTCTTCTCCCGTGTCGCAATAATCTTGCGCCTCATAGGGTGAAGCGGTGACCATCAACACTTCGGGCGGCTGTGCATTATCATCGGAAGGCCGCATAATGACGTAAACGCAAGGGGGATGATCACTGAGCGCAACAAGATAAGCTTCGGTCTCGCCGCGAAAGAGCTCAAGATGTGGCGTAGCCGCGTGATATTCGACTGCGTCGCCATCCCGACGCAATTCGGACCAATCCGCGTCCGCGGATCCAGGCAAAACAGCGACGGGCTTCCAAGTCCACTTCTGCCACTTAGTCACGCCTGGGAGGCGCCGCACAACGACGCCCAAAGAAATAGAATCACATGTCGTATGCTGTACGATTGTGTATGTTCCCTATGGTTCAAGTTATATTCAAACTTCTTTTATTAACTTGATGATACGCAAAAACAGAGGCTTGAACAGAAAAATCTAACCCTAAGGCAGCTTTCTCGTTGAATTTGTCGCACCTCTCATATTGGAAAAATTATTATTTCTTATTTATTTCAATTACTTAATCCCATCTCTTGACCACTTCGCTTTTTGATGTAGCAAAACCTGTTTTACGGGCTATGCTTTTTTTTCGGGACTATACGTACAAAATGCAGGGCGTTTGCGAACCAACTGATTCACCTGCAGGTTAAATATAAGAAACGGGGAAAGCATGGCGAAACGCTTGGTTTTATGTAGTTGCGATCAAACACAGTCCATTGATGCAAACAAGATTGCTCAGGCGACGGGGTTGGAGTGTTCAACCGTTTATAAATCGCTTTGCTACAAAGAAGTCGAGAAAGCGGCTGAAGAAATTGTCAAAGACGATGTCATCTTTGCCTGCGGTCAAGAAATTGAACGCTTTCGCGATCTTGCCGCAGAGCTTGAAGTGCCCGAGCCTGCTTTCATCGACTTACGCGATCGGGCTGGATGGTCCGCAGACCCCGCGGACAAAAGCGCGAAAATGGCAGCCCTTTTGGCGGAAGCAGCGCTCGATTTGGGTCAAGAAAAAACCATCGATATCAGTTCTGAGGGCACATGTTTTGTCTTTGGTCGCCCAGAGGCGGTCATCCGCGCAGCGGATCGCTTGAAAGACTCTTTGGCCCTTACACTCTTGTTTTCTGACCCCTCAGAGGCCCCCGATAGTCGCGCCTACGATGTTATGCTTGGCAAAATTCGCTCAATCAAAGGGGCTCTGGGGCAATTTGAGGTGACCGTTGACGCGGCTCAGATGCTCGATCCTACAGGCCGCGGCCCCTTTGCTTATCAAGCCCCACAGGACGGTGGCTTGGCGCAGTGTGACATCATTCTTGATTTGTCAGGAGAGCCTGCAAAAGTGACTGCCGCGGAAAAACGGGAAGGCTATCTACGCGCTGATCCCAAAGATCCCTTTGCCGTTGCGGATGCAATTTTAGAGGCAAGCCAATTGATCGGTGTCTTTGAAAAGCCGCTTTATGTCGCGCTTAACGCACATCTCTGCGCCCATTCACGGGCCGAGACGGTCGCCTGCTCAAACTGCCTTGATATTTGCCCCACCGGTGCAATTCTCCCATCAGGCGATCACGTCGAAATTGATCCTATAATTTGTGCGGGCTGCGGGTCATGCAGCGCGGTCTGCCCCAGTGGAGCCATCTCATATGACGCCCCCGCGACAGAGACGATCTTGCGGCGTATACGCACACTGGCAGAGGCCTATCGGAGTGCCGGCGGGAGCAACCCACATCTTTTAGTAACAGATACGGCGCTTGGCAGTGACATGATTGCGGCAGCGGCGCGTCATTATGAGGGGTTACCTGCCAACTGCATTCCAATGACTGTCACTGCCCTGTCAAGTTTTGGGCATGCTGAAATGACTGCGGCGCTGGCCTGTGGGTTTGCAAGCGTAGACATTCTCTTGCCGCCGAATGCGGATCGCACTGCATTTGATCGAGAGCTACCTCTCGCACAAGCGATTTGCGGAGTTGATAAAATTCGCCTTATAGAAGAGGCCGATCCAGAGGCCTTGTGCCAGCAGCTTTATTCAAAAAATGTCTCCGAAACGGTGAGCTCACCTGTCATCCCACTTGGCAGCCGCCGGCAAGCGACGCGGCTGTCAGCTCAAGCGTTGCATGGGACAGAGAGTGTTTTGGCTTTGCCCGAAAATGCCCCCTACGGCGCGATTTCTGTGAATAAAGAGGCCTGTACGCTGTGCCTCTCGTGTGCATCGCTGTGCCCATCAGGGGCCTTGGTGGACAACCCCGATAAACCAGAGCTTAAGTTTCAAGAGGACGCTTGTCTTCAATGTGGCCTCTGTGCAAATATCTGCCCTGAAAAGGCGATTGAACTTGTCCCACAGCTCAACCTGACCGATACAGCACTTTCACAAGTCACGTTGAACGAAGAAGACCCCTTTGCCTGCATCGAATGTGGCGCTCTTTTTGGGGTGAAGTCAACGGTTGAGCGCATCTTGGAAAAGCTGGGGGGCAAGCACGCGATGTTTGCCTCAGAAAAGGCGGCGCGTATGATCCAAATGTGCGACAATTGCCGGGTGAATGCGCAGTTTCACATGGAAAATAACCCATTTTCCGCAGGAGACCGCCCAAGAATCAGAACCACCGAAGATTATTTCTCAGATCGGAAAGATCATTAGAACATTTTCAGAAAAAGTTGATAGACTTTTTCGGTTCGAAAATGCGAAAAATCAAAGACTTATAGCGGTTGCCGTGAATCAAGATTACGTGAAACCGCTATAGAGCCTGTCACTTTCACTTGACGTCGATTGACGCACTCTAATGTCTCGATGTGGGTCGGAAAATGTTAAAAATGGTCATAGACGCCGCTCCCATTCAAAAATCAGGGCAGCGCCCGCATGTTCGAAGCGCCAAACCAGTGCCTACTTTGGCTGAACATGCTCTAGCTTCAATTGGATTGCACGGCGCGGCCCAAGTCGGCGGGTTCGATCTGGCGTGTAAAAGCAAGGATTTCATCGAGTTCGTCTAGTGTCAATTTTATCGGCGTGATCGCAGGCGGTGAGCCTGCAGGAAAGGGTGGGGTTACCTCTTCGATTTGGGTGAATGAGGGATGTGGGTTCAGAGTGTAAAAGGCCTCAAAGCGATATTCCCAATCTTGAAATGTCCGTAGCGCCCCAAAAGAGGGTGTCGAGCCAATTGTCTTTTTACGATTGCTTTCATCAATCGCATGACATCGTCCACAATTTTTCATTGCCAAGCTTTTGCCAAGGTTCGTATCTCTTTCAGTCGCAGTCGCACGTTTTGCAACAACAGAAATGACATTTGTTGAAAAGGGACCTCCAGCTTTTGGGGAAAACCCTTCGATAGCCCTTTTACCAATCGCGGACAAAAGCCAATCTTCAAATATCTTTAAATACCCATTTGGATCCTCTCCAGTAACACGCAAATGCCAAATCTCCTCGTTTTGTTTAAATACAGGCAACCCTGAAGGATCTAATTGAAAGGCCATATTACCAGTTTCGGGGGCTCTCGTTACCGTGACGCGAATATTATGCTTGAGGGAAAATCGCGGTAGGATATGTTTTAAAAGGCCCGTTTCAATCAAAGAGTCAGGCGCAGAAATTGAAATTCTCTTGTCTTGTGCAAAAACAGGATGGAAACTACCCCAAACCCCTGTGACAACGAGCATCACGAAAAGCGCAATTATTGTCTTGTAAATCCAGCTTATCAACGCTTTCTTTGCCCTGTCCTTAATTTAAACTATCTGAACTCTAACACAATTTGGAGCAAATGATGAGCGAAGATTTTAACATGTCAATGAGGAAGTTCCTCAAACAAGTCGGGGTAACCTCCCAGCAAGCAATTGAAAATGCGCTTAGAAATGCGCCAGACAGTGAGGGTAAAAGCTATGAGGCAAAGGTCGTTTTGACAATAGAAGAGCTTGGTCTTGAGCATGTTGTCACTGGCAAAATAGAAGGGTGAGGTGAAGTGGCCCTAAGTCGTGAGAGTGTTTTAGCTGCCTTAAAAGCAATACCTGATCCTGTCTCAGGTAAGGATATTCATTCAGCGGGTCTGGTGCGCGCTCTTAATGTGGAAAGCACAGCGGTGCGTTTCGTACTTGAAATTGTCCCATCAAAGGCATCGGAGTACGAAACGGTGCGTGCTGCGGCAGAGCAGGCTGTTCTTGCCCTAGAGGGCTGTGAAAGCGCTTCTGTGGTCCTGACTGCGCATGAAGACAAAAAACCACCAGACCTGAAACCCAGCAAGAAACCTGTTCAAAAAGGTCCCGAGCGCATTCTAGGTGTTGAGCACGTGATCGCTGTTGCGTCGGGTAAAGGCGGCGTAGGCAAATCAACAGTTTCCGCCAATATCGCCTGTGCGCTCGCCGCAGCTGGCAAGCGGGTTGGCCTACTTGATGCGGATGTCTATGGCCCCTCTCAACCGCGCATGTTGGGCGTGTCAGGACGTCCGTCAAGCCCAGATGGAAAAACTATCCTACCATTGCGCAATCATGGTGTTACCATGATGTCTCTGGGTTTGATGACAAACGAAGATCAGGCCGTAGTTTGGCGTGGACCTATGCTCATGGGAGCCTTGCAGCAAATGTTGATGCAGGTGCAATGGGGCGCATTGGATGTGTTAATCGTCGATCTCCCGCCAGGTACAGGTGATGTGCAATTAAGTCTTGCACAAAAGACCCATCTCACAGGTGCCGTTGTGGTCAGCACACCCCAAGATATTGCCTTGCTTGACGCCCGCAAAGGCATCGATATGTTCAAACAATTAAAGACGCCCCTTCTGGGGATGATCGAAAATATGTCAACGCATGTCTGCTCAAACTGCGGGCATGAAGAACATGTCTTTGGGCATGGCGGTGTCGCTGCTGAGGCCGAAAAACTAGGTGTTCCTTTGTTGGCTGAAATTCCGCTAAGCCTTGATATTCGCGTCGCATCTGATGGCGGGGTGCCGATTGTGGTCAGTCAGCCAGGGAGCGCGCAGGCAAAAGCCTTTCACCAAGCGGCGGCGGCACTGATTGAGAAGGTTCTCGCGTGAGTATAGAGCCGACTTTTCCACCCTTGCTAAACGGAGTAAAATGCGAAGTAGGCCAAGCGCCATTCGACAAAGCATTGATGATGGCCGCGCAGGGCTGTGATGCGGGGACCATTGTGTATCAAGTGAGCGCCAAAACGCTCGCCGCTGGCTTGGTCTTTGCCCCTGATGTCCAATTGCTGAAAAGTGTTGCGATGCTTCCACTATGTGGTGTTGGGTTTCAAAATGCGCTTGGGGCTTTGGCTCCGCCCGAAGTTGCGGTTCACTTGGAATGGAACGGCCAAATCCGCATCAATGCAGCCAAATGTGGCCACTTAAAAATGGCCGCCTCAACGCACGATCCAGAAGAAATCCCTGATTGGCTTGTCATTGGGCTAGAACTACCGCTCTGGCTTGAGACAGATGCCCCAGGTCAAACACCTGATCAGACCTCTCTTTATGAGGAGGGCTGTGCGGAGGTGGATGCCGTGAATCTCCTTGAAAGTTGGTCACGCCATTCGCTGGTGTGGATCAACACATGGGAAGAAGAAGGCGTAGAGAGCCTCCATCGCGAGTGGCGCGGGCTCGCCTATAATATGGGTGAGGACATCATGCATGATGGTATTTCTGGAAATTTCATGGGTGTTGATGAGGATTTTGGGCTCCTACTGCGGACATCCGAAAAGACGCATCTCTTCCCACTTACAGAGCTGATCGGGAGCACCGCATGAACCTTGCACGCGCCATACATTTTGACGAGAGCGATCAACGAATTTTTCATTCCCCTGCACAAACTGGAGAGTGGTGCATTTCGGGCGGGTTTGAATTTTCGGATTGGACAGAAGCTGATTTAGAAGGCAAAGCGAGACAGGCGTTTTCAAATGGCTGGCTTGGATTATCGACCTTTGGGCGGGTCACATTCGTCGCTGTAACGCAAATTGAACAAAGCGAGGTCGACGCACTCACCCATGCTTTATCAGACCATTTCGTAACCTATTACGGCGCCCCAAGCCTTGAGGCTGCAAAAACAGTTGCCTATCAAGAAATAATGCAAATGGCCGATCTCTGTGACGAGCATGATCCTAATACACTCTTAACGGTTGCTCGGGAGTTGGGAGAGGCTGGCGTCCATGAAAGCTATCGTGTCATTTCCCCTCAAGATGCGGGTCTAGATCAATTTGCAATACACGGTTCAATTGAGGACGAATAACAGGTTGGCTCGCTAAGTAGAGGGTGAAAAGTACTGATACACCGCTTCATTTTTGATGCATATCACCTGTCCTACAAACGCCTTTCCATCGTGCAAGATTATCAATGGTGACATGATCATTATTATTGGATATGAGCCATTTACGAGTATACGGCAGCCTAAAAGACTGACCATTTTCAAGTCCTCTGGGACTCGCCGTATCAAAACACCAACGGCATAGAATACGTCCACAAAACCCATGACGTCACTTATTTATCAATACTGGAAGGGATCACGTCCTGAATATAGCTATGCCTCCGAGGAGGCATTTCGAAACTACGCAGATTCAATCAAGGCGGATTATCATCTAGGAAATGGACAGATTAATCTGAGATGTTTGCATAAAAGATACTTCGCAGCGCTGCTCCCTGTTTTAAAGCCTGACTTCGACAAATATGACTCGATCCTCTACGTTGATATGGACGTCATGCCCGCCCCAGATCTTAAACAAAATATTTTTGACCTAGCTGAAGGTCATATCATGATGTCTGAGGAGGTTTGTCAGCCAGAATTGCGAACAAATATGCAGGGCAAGATCAACTCAACGAACGACATAAAATGGGCAAATATTGTCGAACAGACTTGGGCGAAAAGACCGTTGGAAGATCATTTGAAACGTCCACGTGTCTTTAACTCAGGTGTGGTGCTTTATACACGAGAAGGTATTGCCGCAATAAGAAACAAGTTTCCAAGCATTTTGCGGTATCAAATCGCCATGAAGCTCAGGCGTCTGCCCAAGTTTTATAGCTTTGATCAAAACTATTTGAATGCTTTCATTAATTTAGACAGGATAGATTTTAGACCCCTCGCAGAAAAATGGAATAGTCAACTTCTTCAGTATTTTGACGGTGCTGGACGGTCACATATTCTGGATCGCAGAGAGACTGATACATGTTTTACCCATGTCCAGCCTGGCGCGATTAAAAAAAGCCTCACGCAACAAGATATGAAGGACATAACTTTGGGAACATACGATCTCGATGCAAACCTTTGAGCTAAATAGGTGGGCAAATTTACTATAAATTTGTTTGTGATGCAGCGCAGAGAACGGATTGTCTTTTCCACCTCATGCCGATAGTAGGCTATCAGCACGCTGAGTGAAAATCATGGACGGAGGGAAAGTGATTTTACGGCAAGTCCCCGAACATTTGTGGCATTACATAGCGCTGCTCGGCTTTGGCTTGATCCCATTTTTCTGGGACTATGCGTTTTGGTTTATCGTATGCTCATGCTTTTTTGGAATTTTTCAAAATTTCCATCAAATTTCGCGCACCAATTTAATTTTTGAGCTGAAAAAAGACATTTTTGTCATCGCCTTCCTTACCTATTTTTTTGTCAACACCCTAGTCTTCCTGCTCCAGGCTAACAGTTTCGAAATCCGCCATCTCGAACCTTGGTTTGTTGGTCTTTTGATGGTCATTTTTTGGGCTACTGTGCGCTGCATCAAAACGGAGATTACGTATCATCATGCTGCTCTGAGTGTGGCAGTAGGGCTTTTCATTTCAGCGATTTTGCTACTTGCGCAACGAACAGGTTTTGTTTTTGATCTAGAGGCACGGGTGTCTGGCTTGACCACGGGTGCATTGGTTGTAGGTTTATTTTACGGCCTAGCTGCGGGGTGGTGTGCTTCGCTTTTGTATATGAATAAAGCGCGCTATTCGCCACCATTGGGCGTGTGTCTTCTCTTGCTGGCATTTATCTGCGCAACCTATTTCACAGCGTCGCGGACGCAGTCTCTTTTTACATTTATTGGCCTCGCTTATTTTATCTCTTGGTATATCTGGAGGACTAAGAAATTTATCCTCATCATTTATGCTATACTCCTTTTGATCGCGGCGCCGAGTGTCGTCTTTCTTATTGAGAGCTACACTGGTGGTAGCTCTTTCATGCGCGTGTTCTCAGCCCTAAAAGATATTTTCGCTGACGGTGCACCACAGGACTCTTCATCGAATCATCGATTTGTAATGTGGAGCAAAGCTATAGAATTGATCAAGCAGAGCCCCATGTTCGGCTATGGGACCTTTAATGAGAGACCACTGATAGACCATAATAATTGGTATTCTCATAACCAGTATTTGTCATGGCTGGTGTCAGGCGGGATAGTTGGATTGTTACTTGGACTTTCAGCACTGTTTTTTGGCTACCACCAATTTCCCTTAGGTAGGCGCAAAGGCCTTAATATTAAGATTGTCATGTTGATTTATTTTGCGGCCCCACAACTCACCAACAGTGACTTGACCTCTACGTCGGTTCTACACCACTTTCTGGCCTTTTTGTCGCTGCTCAAATATGATTTCGAAGACCCTGATAAACCCCGCGGCTAAAGCCGTTTCAGTTGGTTGTGAATTTGCGGCACTCATAGCAGAAACGGAAAACGCGTTTTTGACATCAAGCGACCGTTTCCACACCAGTCTAAGGGGCTGGTGGCAGGTCTACAAAACACAATAGTATTTGGGACCTGAGAGTAATTTCAAAGCTCTTATCACGCAGGCAAAATAAGATCAGCTATTAATGATCAGAAGGGCGAGGGCCATATTTCATCTCATTTGGGAAGATCTTTTAGGATAAGCGCCGCCAACTCCTCTGAAGGATTGGACTCCAGATAATACCCAAGCAGTGCACCGTTTTTATCCACCAGATAAACATAGCTCGTATGGTTTGTTTTAAGCTTAAAATTTTATATTTGAAATATTTAGTTATTAATGGTATACAAGAGTTGATCTATTAAAAATATGGAGCATGACATGCGGGTTGTGTGTTTGGGTGGAGGACCAGCTGGGCTTTATTTTGCAATCTCAATGAAATTGCGTGACCCATCACATGACATTACCGTTCTAGAGCGCAACAAAGCAGATGACACATTCGGCTGGGGCGTCGTGCTCTCGGATGAGACCTTAGATAACCTGAAGCAGAACGATGAAAAAAGTGCTGAGGCGATACGCCAGCACTTTGCCTATTGGGACGACATCGCACTCCACTACGAAGATCAGAAAATCGTCTCCTCTGGTCACGGTTTTTGTGGTATTGGGCGAAAACGTCTTTTGATCCTGCTTCAAGAACGGGCGCGTGAGCTTGGCGTTCAACTTGTCTTTGAGACTGAAATTAAGAGCGCAGAAGAATATCGGCAAGACTACGATCTTGTGATCGCCTGTGATGGATTAAATTCCAAAACCCGCTTGCTTTATAAAGACACGTTCAAACCTGAAATCGATTTGCGCCATTGTCAGTTTGTGTGGCTTGGGACGCATCAAAAATTTGATGACGCCTTTACCTTTATTTTCGAAGAGACCGAAAAGGGATGGATTTGGGCGCATGCCTATCAATTCGACGACAATACAGCGACATTCATTGTAGAATGTGCCCAAGAGACATTTGACGCCTATGGCTTTGCAGAGATGAGCCAAGAGGAAAGCATCGCAGTCTGTGAGGATATTTTCAAAGATCATCTTGGCGGCCACGCGCTTATGACGAATGCAAATCATATTCGCGGTTCGGCGTGGATCAGGTTTCCGCGCGTTCTCTGCCAGACTTGGAGTCACGGCAATGTCGTGCTTTTGGGGGATGCAGCGGCAACAGCGCATTTCTCTATCGGATCAGGGACAAAGCTGGCGCTTGAATCTGCAATAGCCTTGGCCGATTATCTACATTCCGAGCCTGATCTTGAAACAGCATTTCACCGCTACGAAGAGGAACGACGCCTTGAAGTGCTGCGCCTTCAATCGGCGGCGCGCAATTCGATGGAATGGTTTGAGCGGGTTGAGCGTTATTTGGGCTTAGACCCAGTGCAATTGAATTACTCGATGCTGACCCGCAGTCAACGTATCAGTCACGAAAACCTGCGCACGCGGGATAAGGCATGGCTTGAGGATGCTGAGCGCTGGTTTATGCAACAGGCCGGAGTGGGAAAAAACACACCACTTCGCTCGCCCATGTTCACCCCCATCAAATTACGTGAACTTGAGCTTAAAAATCGGATCGTTGTCTCGCCAATGGCGCAATATAAAGCAAAAGATGGATGTCCAAATGAATGGCATCTGGTCCATTATGGGGAACGGGCCAAGGGGGGTGCGGGTTTGATTTTTACGGAAATGACCTGCGTTTCGGCCGAGGGGCGCATTACACCTGGCTGCCCTGGTCTTTATGCGTCAGAGCATGAAACCTCTTGGAAGCAACTCACCGACTTCATTCATGCGCAAACAGATGCTAAAATTTGTTGTCAAATAGGGCATTCAGGGCGCAAAGGCTCGACACAACTCGGCTGGGAAAAGATGGATGCGCCGTTGCAGCGCGACAACTGGGACTTGGTGAGCGCCTCCGCCTTGCCTTGGTCTGATGAAAACGCAGTGCCGCGTGAAATTACGCCTGAGGAAATGGAAGCCGTAAAGCAAGAATTTGTCGCGGCCACAGAGATGGCGGCTCGGGCTGGCTTTGATATGGTTGAGTTGCACGCAGCCCACGGATATTTGCTTTCCTCCTTTATTTCTCCCGTTTCCAACAAACGCCAAGATGCCTTTGGCGGGTCTTTAGCAAATCGCCTGCGTTGGCCTTTGGACGTCTTTTCAGCCATGCGTCGCGTTTGGCCCAAAGAACGGCCCATGTCGGTTCGTATTTCAGCCAATGATTGGGTTGGCGAGGATGGGATCACAGCAGATGACGCCGTAATTATTGCACGCGCTTTTGCCGAAGCTGGCGCCGATGTGATTGACGTCTCTGCGGGGCAAACAACGGTGGATGCCAAGCCCGTTTATGGGCGCATGTTTCAAACCCCCTTTAGTGATCGCATCCGCAATGAGGCGGGTCTGAAAACCCTTGCGGTTGGGAATATCTATGAGGCAGATCATGCAAATTCGATCCTTATGGCGGGTCGGGCCGATCTTGTGGCCGTGGGTCGCCCACATTTAGCAGACCCCTATTGGACCTTGCATGAAGCCTCTAAAATTGGCGACAGGTTGGCCCCCGATTGGCCCCTTCCCTATCTAGCAGGTCGAGATCAAGCGTGGCGCTTGGCAGATCGTGACGCAGAGGTCGGGCGGGTATGAAGCGCGCACTCATTACAGGTGGCGGAAGCGGAATTGGTCGCACCCTAGCAGAGCGCTTCCATGATAATGGATACGCAGTGACAATATGCGGGCGAAAACTTGCGCCCTTAGAGGACACCGCAAAGGGCAGAGACATCAGGTGCTATCAGGCCGATGTGACCTCTGAGAGTGATATAGAGGCTCTATTTGATGCGCCCTATGACATCGTTGTTGCAAACGCAGGCGGTGGCGGAGCTGGCAAGCTTGCCTCATTGTCTTTGGAGGAATGGAATACCACTCTTGCTGTCAATTTAACGGGGACCTTTCTCACCTTTCGCCAATCGCTGTGCCGCCCTGCCGCTCAAATGCGCTTGATTGCCATTGCATCAACCGCTTCGCTAAAGGGAAACGCCTCTGTGCCTGCCTATACAGCCGCAAAACATGGTGTCTTGGGCCTCGTGCGCTCGATTGCTTTGGAGATGGCCAAGACTGGTGGAACCTGCAATGCGATTTGCCCAGGTTTTACTGAGACTGCGCTCTCGGAAAATGCCATTTCGGGCCTTATGGAGCGATTTGACCTCAGCCGCGACGCCGCCTTGGACAAGATCACAGCTGGTAATCCGCAACGGCGTTTGATTAGCCCAGATGAAATCGCAGCAACCGCGCTTTTTCTTGCCTCTGCTGAGGCATCGGCCATCAACGGGCATGCCTTATCGGTCTCAGGAGGCGAAATATGACCACTCAGCCCTTCGCAAAAGAACAAGAAGCCTTGTCCAAAAGCCGTCTGAGGCTGTGGTTGAGAATCCTCAAGCTCAGCTCTGGCATCGAAACGGAACTTAGACGCCGCCTGCGTGAGGAGCACAGCACGACACTGCCGCGTTTTGATGTCCTCTCTGCCCTATCTCGTCATCCTGAAGGGTTAAAAATGAGCGAGCTTTCGGGCCACCTTCGGGTCTCTAACGGCAATGTCACTGGCATCGTAGATCGACTAAGCGAAGAAGGACTTGTCCTGCGCGTTGCTGTTCATGGGGATCGTAGAGCACAGCTGGCCCGTTTGACCCAGAAAGGGCATGAGACCTTTGCAACACTCGCCGCACATCATGAAATTTGGATTGATGAACTCTTGAGGAACGTCACGAGAGAGGATGCGCTGCACCTCATGACTTTATTGGATACCGCAACGCGAAAGCAGGAGAGCGAATGACACTTTTTACGCCGCAACACTTTAAATGCGATATCAAAGATGGGATTGCCTGCATCGCTCATAACAGGCCCGAGCGCAAAAACCCCTTTACCTTTGACAGTTATGCAGAACTCAGAGACTGGTTTCGCGCGCTGGTTTATGCCGAAAACGTTCATGCTGTAGTTATATTGCCCAATGGAGGCAATTTTTCTTCTGGTGGTGATGTCCATGACATTATCGGGCCTCTGACCAAAATGTCGATGAAAGAGCTTTTGAACTTCACCCGCATGACAGGTGATCTGGTCAAAGCGATGATTAACTGTGGCAAACCTATCATCGCGGCGGTTGATGGGGTTTGCGCGGGCGCCGGAGCGATCATGGCGATGGCCTCAGACCTCAGGCTTGCTACGCCTGAGGCGAAAACCGCCTTTTTGTTCAATCGCGTTGGCTTAGCTGGATGTGACATGGGCGCTTGTGCCATTCTGCCCCGTATTATCGGTCAAACCCGCGCGGCTGATCTTTTGTTTACAGGTCGCGCCATGTCCGCCGATGAAGGCCTAGGATGGGGGTTTTACAACAAGATCGTGGAACAGGGCGCCTTAGAAAGTGCTGCACTGGAGCTCGCAGGCCGTATCACTCAGGGCCCGACTTTTGCGAACTCCATGACCAAAACCATGTTGGCCCAAGAATGGTCCATGAGCCTAGAGCAAGCCATCGAAGCCGAAGCTCAAGCGCAGGCTATTTGTATGCAGGGTCAAGATTTTCACCGCGCCTATAACGCCTTCGTCGCCAAGGAAAAACCTGTCTTTATGGGGGACTAATGCCAGATCAAAGCTATCTAAGCTGGCCCTTTTTCGAAGAAAACCACCGCGCTTGGGCCGCGAATGTGCAGCATGTTGCAGCTACGCTGAGCATAGATCACTCAGATCCAGATGCGGCGTGCCGTTCTCTGGTCAGTGACCTAGGGGCAAACGGCATTCTCGCGCCGACCTCCAGCGACGATCAAAGCTTTGATGTACGAAAGCTCTGCCTTGCGCGTGAAATACTGGCCTATCATGATGGCTTGGCCGATTTTAGTTTTGCCATGCAGGGCCTTGGAACAGGGGCAATCACGCTCTTTGGCAGCGAAGCGCAAAAATCGGCATGGCTTGCCAAAACACGCAAGGGAGAGGCCATTTCCGCCTTTGCCCTGACCGAGCCCGGATCAGGATCAGACGTCGCACATTCAACCATGACGGCGACGCTTGACGGCGATCATTATGTCCTCAATGGTGAAAAAACCTGGATTTCCAATGGCGGGATTGCCGACCTCTATACACTATTTGCCCGAACGGGCGAGGGTACAGGCGCAAAGGGTCTCAGCGCCTTTATTGTAACCCCTGACTTGAACGGCTTTGAGATTATCGAGCGCCTTGACACGATCGCACCTCATCCCCTTGCAACACTTCGGTTCAGCGATTGTCGCATTCCAACATCAGCACTGATCGGCACTCCAGGAGCAGGGTTCAAAATTGCTATGAGCGTCTTGGATGTGTTTCGCACCACAGTCGCCGCCGCGGCCCTCGGATTTGCCAGACGCGCCTTGGACGAAGCCCTAGAACGCGTGTCATCGCGCCATGTGCAGGGGGCACCGCTTTTTGATTTGCAAATGGTGCAGGGACATATCGCCGAGATGGCACTTGATGTAGATGCAAGCGCTTTGCTTGTTTACCGTGCTGCTTGGATGCGCGACAGTGGCGCTGCGCGTGTGACGCGAGAAGCCGCCATGGCCAAACTCTTTGCTACAGATCAGGCACAGACTGTCATCGACAAGGCAGTCCAGCTCTTCGGCGGAGATGGTGTACGATCGGGAACAACGGTTGAAAAGCTCTATAGAGAAATTCGGGCGCTGCGCATTTATGAAGGGGCAAGTGATGTGCAAAAAGTCATCATTGCCCGCCAAACGGCAACATCAAATTAAAGGGGTTTTCCATGGCACATCAAACCATTCATCCAGACGGCTGGCTTCCGGCAAAAGGTTATGCCAATGGCGTTTTAACCAAAGATGGAACCCTGCACATCGGTGGCCAAATCGGTTGGGACAAAAACAAACACTTTGTCGCAGACGACTTCATCGGCCAGATGCAGCAAGCCCTGCAGAATATTCGTGATATTGTAGAAGCGGCCGGTGGGAAAGTTGAGGATGTCACGCGCTTGACATGGTTCGTCACCAGCAAAAAGGAATATCTTGAGGCACAAGCCGAAGTAGGCCACGCCTATCGCAAAATCTTTGGCCGCCATTTCCCAGCAATGTCATTGGTCGTTGTGTCCGAGCTTGTCGAAGATCAAGCCAAGGTGGAAATCGAAGCCACCGCACACATTTAATCGTCACGCGTGCAGCAATTCGGTATGCAAAAGGACCACCGCGCAAAGCAGTGGTCCTTTCTGACTAATTTAAATGTCAAGGGTTTACTGTGGAATGTCGCCCGTAATTCCTTCGACATAGAAATTCATGCCAAGCAAGGTTCCGTCATCAGCCGTTTCACCCTCTGCGAGCCACACAGATCCATCTTGTTTATTAATTGGACCTGTAAAGGCGTGATAAGAGCCATCAGCAATGGCATCACGCATGGCCAGCGCTTCGGCTTTCACATCGGCCGGGACAACATCTGAAATCTCACCAATTCCAACCATGCCAGGTCCGATACCGTCCCAAGTGTCCACACTTTCCCATGTGCCGTCCAGCACCGCTTGAGTCCGCGCGATGTAGTATGGCGCCCAGTTGTCGATAATCGAGCTGACACGTGGCATTGGCGCATAATCACCCATGTCAGAGGCTTGACCAAAGGTAATCACATTGCCAGCCTTTTCGGCTGCCGCTTGAGGCGCCGTCGAGTCTGTGTGCTGAAGCACCACATCAGCGCCCTGTTCGATCAAAGCCGTTGCTGCATCTGCTTCTTTTGCGGGGTCAAACCAAGTGTAGACCCAGATGATTTTGAACTCCACATCAGGATTAACCCGTGTTGCATGGCTATAGGCCGAGTTAATGCGGCGAATAACTTCAGGAATAGGAAGGGATCCAATATAGCCAACGATGTTTGATTTCGTCATTTTACCCGCGATGTGGCCTTGTATCGCGCGACCTTCATAAAAACGCGCCGAATATGTGGA
>WTIQ01000090.1 GCA_011525185.1 Paracoccaceae bacterium
ATGGCCACTCTGTCCGTTGCGCCGACACCGCTCTGCCGCAGCCGCGCACAAACGCTTTGGCTCAACTCTCTCAGAGCACCATAGGTGAGCCAAGATTTCTCGGCAGCGCCAATTGCGAATGCTGCATCTCGATGAGGAGCCAGCATTGAGGTAAGCGTCTTAGGCATTTAGTTTAACCCTTATTTTGACCTGCACGCAGACGACTTCTGTCGTTTGCTTGCACAACGTGAATGAGTTCTGGTCGCATACGTAGCCGTGATACACGCGAGCAGAGCAAAAACCTAACAAGCGAAAATATTCGCCTCAAAAAGGCAATTAAATTGCCTTTTGCTGCGATCAACGTTTAGCGCGTATTTTTCTTAATGAACAGATCAAGCCTTAGGGCACGGTTGAGGTGCTCATCCGCCGCGAGGAGTTCCCCTTTTTCATGTTCATTTTAGACATAGGCATGGCCAAATAACAGATGCCCACGGCCCCAGTCCGCTCCAAGTTCGAGACGAACATTTGTAATGTTTGTTTACTTATCTTGTTACAAAATCAGATTCTGTTAATTTGTAAACATGGGAAAAGTGTTTATTGGTCCAAAGCTCAGGCAGCTCAGGCAGTCTCATGCTCACACACAGCGTCAGTTGGCGGATATGCTCGGGGTCAGTCCTGCTTATGTGAATTTATTGGAAAACAATCAGCGCAGTTTATCGATCAAATTGCTTGTTTCCTTATCTGACATATACAAAATCGATCTCAAATCATTTGCCTTTTCAAATGAGGTCGAAAAAATTGGTGCATTGCGACAGCTTATGCGTGACCCAGTTTTTACCGCAGAGCGTCCAGATTTGCAGGAATTGCGGGCTGCTATTGATCACGCCCCGCGTTTGGTAGAGCAGCTCCAGAATTTGCACCAAAATTACCAAAGGCTTGCAGAGCATGTCCATCTGACGACGCAGTTTGATGACGCAACACAGGCACAGGCAGCCCAGATAGATCGCGAGATCGAGCGGTTCTTCAAATCCCAAGGGAGTGATTTGGCGCTCTTGAACTCTCTTGCACGGCGTATCAGGACGCGGATAGGAGGACCACAAGATGATCTTTATGCCCTGCTAAAATCCTATTTGCGCAGGGAACATTCCATTGTTGTACAGGTACGACCCGTGTCAGAGATGCCCAGCTCTCTGCGCAATTTTGATGAAATAGATAAGACAGTCCATCTCTCAGAGGTTTTGGATCAGCCAAATCGGAACTTTGAACTGGCTTATGCCATAGCCTATGTCGAGGTGCGCCAGAACGTGTCAGAATTGATTGCGCATGTGCAGGAGGCAACGGCTGCACTTCGGGCGCATTTGGAAATCGAACTCTTAAATTATGTGGCAAGTGCGATCTTAATGCCTCTTGATACGACGTTGTCGATTGCCAAAGAAACGGGCTATGATTTTGAGCGAATTGCATCATCAATGGGTGTTAGCTTCGAACAGGTTTGCTATCGCCTTACCACCCTAAAGGCCCTCGATAATGACGCTGTGCCTTTCTTTTTTATCCAAATAGATCGTGCTGGAAATGTCATCAAACGATTTTCTGGGAA
This sequence comes from Paracoccaceae bacterium, assembly GCA_011525185.1. Taxonomy (GTDB): domain Bacteria; phylum Pseudomonadota; class Alphaproteobacteria; order Rhodobacterales; family Rhodobacteraceae; genus LFER01. Next base: position 1,577 of record WTIQ01000090.1, read on the forward strand.
TGATATGAATCTGGCCAGGCACGGCGGTGCCTGCGCCGTTTGGAATGCGCACAGTGCGTTTCAGATGCCAGGGGCAATCATGAAACAATTTGTGGAATTACCTGATGGGAGCAGGTATTTTACTTTGGCCCGCACGGCTGAACGTCCTGCGTTGGCGGGTGATTGCCTAGATCGTCAGATTGTCGTCGCTTTGGGGTGTCAGGTAGAGTTCGCCGATCAACTGATCTACTCGCGTGGATACGCCTTAGCAGATGAGACAAATTTTGCGCCTATCGGGATGAATTGCCATATATGTCCCAGACAAAAATGTGCACAAAGAGCCCATGCGCCACTCACTGTCGAGCTGGAATTGAACGCCCATACGCTCGGCTTAAATCGCTACGAGAGTTGAGGCTGCCCTTGCTTTTGTTGCGCTATGTTTTGTGCAATCAGATCTTTATACAGGGTGCGAATACGTTCTGTAACGGGGCATGCGCCAGTGCCGATGGGCTTACCATCAATCTCGGCAACTCGTGTCTGCGCTCCAAACGTCCCAGTGAGAAAGGCTTCATCTGCACCATAAGCCTCATAGAGTGAAAAGTTCTTTTCAAAAACGGGAATCCCATTTGCTTGGCACAGATCAATCACTTTTTGTCGTGTGACACCGTTCATGCAATAATCACCTGTTGACGTCCAAACTTCACCTTTTCGCACGATAAAGAAATTACAAGCGTTTGTGGTATTCACAAAGCCATGTGGGTCCAGCATCAACCCTTCGTCACAACCTGCCTGTTCTGCTTGAAGACATGCAATGACACAGTTTAGTTTTGAATGGCTGTTAAATTTTGGGTCTTGACTGGTCGGCAGGCCGCGGACCTGAGGCACTGTCGCCAACCGTATCCCCTTGGCCTTTAGTGTTTCAGATGGCTTTGAATGCTCCAAAATGGCCACCACCGTCGGTCCAAAACGTGAGAGTGAGGGATGCTGAAAAGGCTTGGCTTTGCGCCCTCTTGTGATCATCAGGCGGCAGTGAGCGTTGCTTGTCATGTGATTGGCCGCTGCGGTCTGATTTAAGATATCCTTTATCTCATCGCGTGTTAGTCCCGCATCTAGTGATACAGCATTGAGCGATTGAAACAGTCGATCCATATGATCGTCAAAAAAGGCCCACTGCCCATCATAAAGTCGCATTCCCTCCCACATCCCATCACCCAGCATAAAACCGCTGTCATAGACTGAGATTTTCGCTTCGTCTTTGGGGATAAGTTCACCATTTACCCAAATCAAAAGGGTTTCGTTGCGCGCGTCATATTCTGCGTCATGTGTTGTCTTGGAGTGCGATGTCATAAGTGGCCTTTTGCAATGGTGTCTAAGATTAATTCACTGCCGCGCTAACCTGTGCGATGATTGAGTTTGCAACATCATCAAAATGCATGCGCTGACCCGTGGTGGCAGAGAGGATCATTGCGCCTTGAAGCGTCGCCACGATTTCAGTTGCTGTCAGATAGGCTGTTTTGGTTGGATGCTTTGCAAAGAGGTTTTCAAGCCATTCAATATTCATTTTAAAGAATTGACCTGTTTCTTTGCGCAGTCCAGGGTCAATGCCCATCGCTTCGGCGCCAAGAGCGGCGCAGAGGCAGATAGATTCGTCCATAACAAGGGCCTCGGCGTAGAGGCGCACAAACTCCTCTACAGCCGCCTCAAGTGTGTTTTGATCGATCATCGTCAGTCGCGTTTCAAAACGCGCCATATACCGGTCAACAAGCGCGACGCCTAAATCTTGTTTCTTGGGGAAATGATAATGCACGCTTGCACTTTTTATGCCTACATCCTGCGCAACATCCCGAAAGCTCATATTAGAAAACCCAGATCGCCTGACCCGTTTTTCCGCTGCATCAAGAATGGTATCCTTCATTGACTTGCTATCTGACATAGCCCACCTCATTTTTTCTATCAAGTGGTAGATAACTGTTGACAAGGAGGGAATCAACAGCTAACTAAAGCCTATCTATGGATAGATTAACTTAGGTAAGGAAGAAAAAATGGCAAAACGCGTTTTAATGGTACTGACAACACATGATCAAATTGGTCTAAGCGGAAAAAAACTGGTAACTGGTTTGATGAAGTTGCAACGCCATATTATACATTGAAGGAGCGAGGTTTTGATATCACAATAGCTTCTCCCAAAGGTGGCGCAGCTCCGATTGATCCTTTCAGCTTTGACCCCGCATTTACAACTGAGAATACAGATCGCTTTGAAAAAGATGCGATGGCACAGCGTGCACTGCAGAATACTCTCAAACTTTCAGAGGTTGATTTTGATAATTTTGATGCAGCCTTTTTCCCAGGTGGATATGGGCAGCTTTGGGATCTAGCTAGCGACTCTCTTGCGATCAAATTGATCAAGGACATCCTTAAAGCGCACGGCACGCCGCGTGTCCTCATTCACAATCCAGCAAAGCTTTATATAAAGCCATTTGAAGAGACGACAGAAGCGGAGTTTTCCACGGCATGGCAGTCTATGGTTCTGTCTGCGTTTAGCGTGGCCCAAGAGGTACTTCCCAAGATGGTAGAGGCAGGTGAGGGCAGCTATATTGTTTCTGGTGCAACAGCGAGTTTGCGCGGTGGAGCGCGCTTTAGCGCCTTCGCCTCGGCCAAATTTGCCCTCAGGGGGTTAACACAGTCTTTAGCGCGAGAATATCAAACCAAGGGTATCCACGTCGCACACATTATTCTGGATGGTATCATCGATACAGAGGCAAGCAGAGAGTTACACAATCTGCCGACTGAAAAAATGATGCAGACAGATGCTTTATCTCAAATGTATTGGGATATTGCCCATCAACCAAGGTCGGTCTGGACGCATGAGCTGGATCTAAGACCAAGTACGGAGGGTTTTTAAAATGCAAACAGATACTTTAATTGTTGGCGGTGGTTTGTCTGGATTGGCATTGGCCGCAAAACTTCAAAAAGCCGGTCAATCTTTTCTTGTTGTTGAGGCTGCGGAGCGTTTAGGGGGGCGTATCCTCACTAAGGATGTGGGGGACGCGGGTTTCGATTACGGTCCTGCGTGGTTCTGGCCAGGTCAGCCGCGTCTTGCACGATACATTGATAGCAAAGATCTGGGGTATTTTGGACAGTTTTCCAAAGGTGCTATTAAATACGAAGAGCCTGATGGAAAGGTCTTTGAAAACCGTGGGTTTTCGTCCATGCAGGGCTCCTATCGTGTCAATGATGGATCAGGCGCCCTGATTAAAGCGCATGAAAAAGATATCGACGAAAAGGCCATATTCCTGTCCCATCGCGTTCATAAGCTGACCAAAACGGGGGATCACATCATCGCCCAAGTCAACTCTCCAGAAGGGCAAAAGGAGATCGTTGCACGGCAAGTTGTTCTTGCGCTCCCCCCGCGTGTGGCCGAGCACACTATCGCCTTTGAGCCAGCCTTACCTGACAACGCCGCACGTGCGATGAAGAATATTCCCACATGGATGGCAGGACAGGCCAAAATTGTGGCGATTTACGACAAAGCACATTGGCGTGACAAAGGACTATCTGGCGATGCCATGAGCCGTCGCGGTCCAATGGTAGAAATTCATGATGCGTCCCCTGCCCAAGGTGGTCCTTATGCACTCTTTGGCTTTGTCGGCTTTTCCGCACGTGATCGCGCTCAGCT
>WTIQ01000339.1 GCA_011525185.1 Paracoccaceae bacterium
ACGTGATGCTGATCGCTTAGGCGAGCTGGAAGTACGGGACAATGGCAAGCTGATTGCCGAGATGAATGCGCAAACCAGATATTTGGCTGAATGGTACCGATATTATGGAGGACTGGCCGACAAAGTTGAAGGTGCAGTATTGCCTTCTGACCGGTCAGGAATTTTCAATTTCACGCGCCATGAACCTCTTGGTGTTGTCGCAATGATTACTCCCTGGAATTCCCCTTTGCTGTTGTTGGCCTGGAAACTTGCACCCGCATTGGCTGCTGGCAATACGGCAGTAGTCAAACCTTCGGAGTTCACTTCTGCCTCATCACTTGAGTTTATGGAACTCATCAAGGAAGCGGGCATTCCAGACGGGGTGGTGAATTGTATTACTGGATATGGAGTGGATGTTGGTGCGCCTTTGGTTGAGCATCCTGATGTCGCAAAGGTGGCGTTTACGGGTTCCGATCTTGCAGGTCAGAAAATTTATGAAAGTGCTGCGAGAAAAATCATGCCCGTTACGCTGGAACTTGGCGGTAAGTCGCCAAATATTGTGTTTGAGGACGCTGATTTTGAAGCCGCTGTCATGGGCGCGATATCAGGTATTTTCGCAGCGACGGGGCAAACATGTATCGCAGGATCAAGGCTATTGGTCCAACGATCTATTCACGATAGTTTCGTGAAGAGGTTGGTCGAAGTTGCCAGCGATGCAAAGATTGGCGACCCCATGTCTTTGGACACCCATGTTGGACCTGTAACTACCAGACCGCAATATCAAAAAGTGATGGATTACATAGAAGTGGCAAAGCAGGATGGCGCTACCTGTATTCTAGGAGGTCAAGCATATACGGGCAAAGGGGCTATGGGTGACCAATTTGTTGAGCCTACGATTTTCACTGATGTTTCCAACGATATGCGTATCGCACAGGAAGAAGTATTTGGCCCGATCCTCTCGGTTATTCCCTTTGAAGATGAGGAGGAGGCGATTGCGATTGGCAATGATATCGTGTTCGGCCTTGCAGCAGGAGTTTGGACATCAGATATTGGCAGGGCGTTACGTATGTCAGAAAAACTCCGTGCTGGCACGGTTTGGGTCAACACCTATCGGGCCGTAAGTTTTATGTCTCCTTTTGGTGGCTACAAGCGGTCTGGCCAAGGGCGCGAAAGCGGAAAAGAGGCAATCAAGGAATTTCTCCAAACCAAGTCCGTTTGGATTGCCCAAGAGACCACAGCAGCTAACCCCTTTATTATGCGATAGTACGACTTATGAATTATGAACTAAATTATCGAGACATTCGTGATGGTGTCGCACGATTGTGTGCAGATTTTCCAGGAGAGTATTGGAGAAGGTGTGATCGTGAACAGGCTTATCCTACGGAATTCGTCAAAGCACTGAGCGAAGATGGTTACCTGTCGGCGCTTATACCAGAGGAATATGGTGGCCTCGGCTTGCCGATTTCAGCGGGTGCAGCAATTCTGGAAGAAATTCACCGTGCTGGCTGCAATGCGGGTGCGTGCCATGCCCAAATGTACACAATGGGCACACTATTGAGGCATGGATCAGATGCTCAGAAAGAGATGTATCTACCAAAGGTCGCTGATGGATCTCTGCGCCTACAGGCATTCGGAGTAACGGAGCCAACAAGTGGTACTGATACAACCGCGTTAAAGACAAAAGCAAAACGCAATGGGGACAAGTACATCGTAAACGGACAAAAGATCTGGACCAGCCGGGCTGAGCATTCTGATCTTCTCTTGCTACTGGCGCGGACTACTCCACTCGAAGATGTCGCAAAGAAAACCGACGGTCTTTCTGTTTTTTTGGTCGATATGCGAGACGTGGTTGGCAAGAGCCTTACCATACGTCCCATTCGGACGATGATGAACCACGCGACCACTGAAATATTTTTCGACGATATGGAGGTGCCAGCTTCAAGCTTGATTGGGGAAGAGGGAAAAGGGTTTCGCTACATCATGTCTGGCATGAATGCTGAGCGGATGCTCATTTCGGCGGAATGCATCGGGGATGCGAAGTGGTTCATAAACAAAGCAGTCGATTATTCAAAGGACAGGCACGTTTTTAATAGGCCGATTGGGCAAAACCAGGGAATTCAGTTTCCTATTGCCCGAGCTTATTCTCAAATGCGCGCAGCTGAACTGATGGTGAATGAAGCCATTGCAAAATATGAAGCAGGCGGCAATCCTGGCGAAGAGGCAAACCTTGCAAAACTTCTATCGGCAGATGCAAGCTGGGCGGCTGCAGAGGCCTGTGTTCAAACCCATGGCGGATTTGGCTTTGCAGAGGAATACGATATCGAACGCAAGTATCGCGAGGCCAGACTGTATCAAGTCGCACCGATCTCGACCAATCTGATTTTGTCCTACATAGCTGAGCACGTCCTTAGCATGCCGAGGTCTTATTGATGTCTGTCACCCAGCAAATCTCAGACTTTGTGACAAAAACACAAATCGGCGAAATAACTGCCAGACACATAGCGAAGCTTTCCTTGTTGGATTGGGCAGCGGTCACTGTTGCCGGCAAAAATGAGCCTCTGACAAAGATTGTTCGTGAACTCGCTGCGGAGGAATGTGGTGCAAAGCAAGCGTATGCTGTCGGCATTGAGACCTTTATTCCAGCGCGCATGGCCGCCCTTGTGAACGGAACAACTTCGCATGTACTCGATTACGATGATACCCACTTCGCTTATGTTGGTCATCCCTCTGTTGCAGTATTTCCAGCTGTTTTAGCCATTGCCGATAAAATTGGTAGCGATATTAACTCGACCATTGATGCTGCACTTATTGGTCTGGAGACCGCTACGCGTGTTGGTATATGGCTCGGGCGGCTCCACTACAGACGCGGTTTTCACATCACAGCGACGGCAGGCACCTTCGGCGCTGCAGCAGGTTGTGCGAAGCTCCTTGGCCTAACAGAGGACCAAACACATATGGCTTTGTCTTTGGCTGCATCGAAAGCTTCGGGTATCAAAGAACAGTTTGGCACGATGGGGAAACCCTTTCACGCAGGAATGGCCGCCTCCTCTGGTGTTGAGGCGTGTCTATTGGCTCAAAAAGGATTTGTTGCCGGCATAAATGCTTTCGATGGCGTGCAGGGCTTTGGCGTAACTCATGCAAGCGAAGAGAACGCAGAAGCGTTTCAGAATTTAGGTTCGAAATGGATTTTTGAGGATGTTAGTCACAAATTCCATGCCTGCTGTCACGGAACCCACGCCATGCTTGAAGCCCTAGAACTGATAACGGGTGAAAGCTCTTTTGATTTGAGCCATGTACAGTCAATAGAGGTAAAAACACATCCACAATATCTCAACGTATGTAACATCCAATCCCCTGTCAGTGGCCTCGAAGCGAAGTTTAGTTACCGTCTGCTTGCAGCACTTGGCTTAAGCGATATTGATACAGCCAGCCCAAACAGTTTTACCGATGACATTTGCAAGGCGCCCGAGTTGGTCGCGTTAAGAGATATCACTCACGTTGTTACGGATGGATCGCTGTCTGAGTCTCGGGCCATAGTCAAAGTTACCTTAGCTGGCGGAAACAAACTGGAAGCAAGCTACGATCTCCTTGATCTAAAAACTCCAAAGGAACGCGAAACGAAAGTCAGGGCAAAAGCTAGAAGTCTGTTGGGAGGCGAAAAAGAAAAGGAATTGTGGAATACAATCAATCATGACAAGCGTGTGGATTCAAAGTATTCTGTCACTCAAGCTCTGCTTGCCTGAGACACAATTTCAAACGGACGAAACGACGATAACAAACCCGTATAGATGCTATTGCTTCAGTGTGAAATTTTCATGATGGTCTCGGTACGAAAATGAACGACATCCAAAAACCTTCCGCTTTGAATTTGAAGTGCGGATAAAAGACCTCTGGATAAGTCAGAGATTCCCTAATTTTTTTGATTTTAGTCTCATGTACGGGGGTTTTCTGGGACGGTTACATGGACCTTTTTTGCGCGAGATGGCGGATCGCTTCAAAAAATTTTCAAATCATGCCTTACGTGCCCGCTTTAGGGAGGACAGAATTGAGCTGCTCTTGAGAAAACAAGGTTGTGAGCTCTTTATAAGCTTGCGGTGTCAAGGCTTTAAGTCCTTCTTCACCTGGGTAAAAGCTCTCTGATGGCGCGCCATTAGCAAAGACGATCTGGTGGTCGTCAAAGACCAAGTGGAAATATTCTACTTCGGTCGCATTGATATCGAAATAAACTCCAGGGAGTTCGGTCAGATTGACGGCTGCGACCAGAACCTCTCTGGCGTTAAACATGCGTTCAGAAATAGCCGAAGAGATGAGCATTCGGTGTTGCCTAGAAATTTGCAGGTCATGTTCAGGGATATTGTTTCCCAAAGCCCCTGCGCTGATGGTAACAGGCAAAAGTTTTGAATTATTCGCTAGGGTCTTTGCGTCAACCTTGCGGCTGAGATTCAGACGCAACGGTTGGTAGCCATTGTCCATGGTCAATACCATATCCCCTGGCTTAAGGTCTTCTACAGCCTTTTCGCCTTGTGCGGTATTGATCATAGTCCCCCGGCAGAAGCAGATAACGACTTCGCTGTAGGTGATTTCGCTACTGAGATTCGCACCAGTGCCGCCGTACAGGATTTCGCCTGGTTGTGGCGGTCTTCCTCCTGAATAAATATAAAAGCTTCCTGAGCCCTGATTAGCCGGGAAAGATCCCCCAGGCGTGTGAAGCAAGCGAATCGTGACTCTAGAACCGTCGGAATAACTCATCTCAGATGAAGCTTGCTGCTCGATCGAATTGTTGTAAGAAACTCCTCCGACCTTTGTTAGCGTCTGATCCCCATCAGTACCGCCTACACTGCCTGGAGCATGCTCTGGCTCCCAACTTTGTACTGTGAAGTCGTCAAAAACATTATCATTATCAGTAACCTGGAGTTCTACTGGCACCGCATCTGAGCGCAGGCGAACCGTGAAATCACCCCCCAAAATAGTTTGGTAATCATTCGCATTTGTTACGCGTACAAACGGAGGTCCATCGGAGGTCCTGTAGACCTCATAATCAGTCATTCTGTATGCGAAAAATGTATAAGTTGGTATAATATAGCCTCACACCCATATAACAGTAACACGATGCGACGTCCAAAGACGACGCGGCTCTCCATCCTCCCCAACGGATACATCTGCGCTTTTAAACCCATTTTGCGCAGCGCACCAAATCTGGCTAAATGAGTTACCTTGCCAAATTTTCTGAATAAACTTGAAATTTAAG